>CAZNGC010000001.1:0-31030 GCA_964572435.1 uncultured Planctomycetales bacterium
AAAAAGTGCGCCGGCTAAATTATAGCGAAGCTGGTAACGGGTGAGAGAATACACCCTTAAGGCCCCGCATAAAACAGCCAATAAGACAAATATCTTGGTCCCCCCCACAGCTCCGAATACCATAACAATAAGCATCAGGGGGCTCAAAGATATGTCGTAAGGAAAGCCGATAAAAGGATACCCCCCGCAGAAATGCGGGACCCTGAACGGGAATTGCTGGTACTGGGTAATCAGGACCCTGAAGAAATCCCGATACGGGCAAACCCCGCACCAATCAATCCTGGGTATACCGTTTCCGAAATCCCTGAAAACAGGCAGATAAAACAAAAATCCCAATAACAGGATAACCGCGCCGGCGGCGAGATCCCAGGAATTCCTTTTTAGAAACCGGATGGCATTCTTCATCTTCTTAAATTTGAAACCATGTGTAAAATAGCCATAAACCCTTTTTCCAGTATTTTCAGTTTATCCGGGACCACCCTCCATATCCGCCAGATCTGGCGCGGCCGCAGGTAAAATTCCCTGAAGGCCCTAGCCTTCATCATCTTTAATTCACGGTCATCGGCTCCTGAAATGTTTACCGAAGTCTTATGATAAGTATAGACATCAACCATGCGCATTTTCAGGTTTTCATCCAGGATCTCGTTGAACATAACGGTATTCGGCTGGGGGATCAGGAAGAAAAAATCCGCTATATGAAACCCCTCCTCCTTGGCGAAGCGTATCGTCTGGAGCATCTCTTCCTTTGTCTCTGTCGGAAAACCCAGCATGAAATATCCGCAGGTGATTATACCCTCCTGTATGGTCCTGGCAATGATCTGCCTGGCCCTGTCCAGGTTAAGGTTCTTCCTGATGTTCTTCTGGATCCGCGGGGAAGCTGATTCAATGGCATAAAATATCACATGCGTACCCGCCTGTTTGAGCTTCAGGATAAGCTCCTCATCCATCCTGTCTACGCGCAGGGCGTTAGGGAAAGAGATGGCTACCTTGATCTTGCGCCTGATTATCTCGTCGCAGATTTCTTTTGCCCGGGGGATATCGAAATTAAAACAGTCGTCGATAATTTCTATTTCCTTGACCCCGTAGTCGTTAACCAGGATTTCGATCTCCCTGATCACATTCTGCACGCTCCGGAAACGTATCTTCTTGCCGAATATGTTATGGCAATAAGTGCACTGGTAAGGGCATCCCCGGGAAGTAAACAGGGGGGCGATGTTCCGAGATGAAGGGAAAGGGGTCTCCGAATGATGTTTAAACCTGCTGAAATACCCCTTTATATCGATAAGGTCCCAGGCCGGAAAAGGCAGGCTGTCTAAGTCTTCGATCATCTCTGCCGCGGGGTTGACTACGCAGGACTGGTTCTTCCTGTAAGCCAGGCCGCTGATCTGCGAAAAATCATTGCCATTGCCCAGGGAATCCGCCAGCTTTACCATCGTCCTCTCCCCTTCCCCGATAACCGCAAAATCGATATTCTGATCGCGCATGATGTATTCCGGGCTGGAGGTGGCATACGGCCCCCCGACAACGACCTTACACTTCTTGTTGGATTCCTTGGCCAATCCCGCCAGGCGGTGGACTTCTTTAAACTCCAACGTCATTGCCGATATGCCGACCAGATCCGGGGAGAGCCCTTTCAGCCTATTCGCTAGGCCCCGGTGGTCCAGGCGCTCATGGGCCGCGTCGATAATCGTTACGTCGGTATGGCCGTGGCCCTTGAGATAAGAAGCAAGATAGAGCGGACCCACCCGCAGGTTAGACTGCACGGATTTTGAATTAGGGATCATCAACACTATCTTCATCTTGCTCCACCGGAAATATTATCTGCCGGCCAGGGCGCGGATAAATACGACCAGCCCGTTTCTTAAGAGTATCCTTTTGTCCGGGACCGCCCTCCATATCCGCCAGATCTGGCGCGGCCGCAGGTAAAATTCCCTGTGCCCACGCGACCAGATACATCGCAATTCACGGTCGGAAACAGCCGACTTGTTATAGCTCAACTTCTGGTATCTGTTGATTTTAACATTTGCCCCTTCGCTGCTTTTACCGAACATCTCGTTGAACATAACGGTATTCGGCGGTGCGGTTACGAAAAACATGTTGATTATATGAAACCCCTCCTCCTTGGCGAAGCGTATCGTCTGGAGCATCTCTTCCTTTGTCTCTGTCGGAAAACCCAGCATGAAATATCCGCAGGTGATTATACCCTCCTGTATGGTCCTGGCAATGATCTGCCTGGCCCTGTCCAGGTTAAGGTTCTTCCTGATGTTCTTCTGGATCCGCGGGGAAGCTGATTCAATGGCATAAAATATCACATGCGTACCCGCCTGTTTGAGCTTCAGGATAAGCTCCTCATCCATCCTGTCTACGCGCAGGGCGTTAGGGAAAGAGATGGCTACCTTGATCTTGCGCCTGATTATCTCGTCGCAGATTTCTTTTGCCCGGGGGATATCGAAATTAAAACAGTCGTCGATAATTTCTATTTCCTTGACCCCGTAGTCGTTAACCAGGATTTCGATCTCCCTGATCACATTCTGCACGCTCCGGAAACGTATCTTCTTGCCGAATATGTTATGGCAATAAGTGCACTGGTAAGGGCATCCCCGGGAAGTAAACAGGGGGGCGATGTTCCGAGATGAAGGGAAAGGGGTCTCCGAATGATGTTTAAACCTGCTGAAATACCCCTTTATATCGATAAGGTCCCAGGCCGGAAAAGGCAGGCTGTCTAAGTCTTCGATCATCTCTGCCGCGGGGTTGACTACGCAGGACTGGTTCTTCCTGTAAGCCAGGCCGCTGATCTGCGAAAAATCATTGCCATTGCCCAGGGAATCCGCCAGCTTTACCATCGTCCTCTCCCCTTCCCCGATAACCGCAAAATCGATATTCTGATCGCGCATGATGTATTCCGGGCTGGAGGTGGCATACGGCCCCCCGACAACGACCTTACACTTCTTGTTGGATTCCTTGGCCAATCCCGCCAGGCGGTGGACTTCGGAAGACTCCATACTCATCCCGGATATGCCGACCAGATCCGGGGAGAGCCCTTTCAACCTATTCGCTAGTCCCCGGTGGTCCAGGCGTTCATGCCTGGCGTCGATAATCGTTACGTCGGTATGACCGTGGCCCTTGAGATAAGAGGCAAGATAGAGTAAGCCGAGCGGAATGCTGCGGATTACTTCAGGCGCGTTTGGTATGATAAATGATATTCTCATCTATTCTTTACTTGCCCATTTAAAATCCGGAATTTAATCCTGATAAGATCGACAAAATAGACAAAGCACAGGTTAATCAAGTATAAACCGATCATCGAAGACTTGCCTGTTTTACGCGCAAAATGCTCAACCGGGATCTCCGTGATCCTGTAACCCTTAAACTTGGCCAAAATCATTACGGCGATGGGGACTGCCGAAAAACCGCTATCGATATCCAGCATAATAGCCGTTAACGCTTCCTTTCTGATAAGTTTGAACGGAGAGTTTATATCCTTTATCGATATACCGAAAAGAAACATATCCATCCAACATAACAGCAGGGAAATCATCCTGCGGTGAAGGCGGTCTTTTCTTTTTAAGCGGTATCCGACAGCTATATCGCAACCTCGCATGCTTGCGTATAGCTTCCAGAATTCCTCCAGCCTGAACTGATTGTCACCGTCAACATGAAAAACCAGAGGATTGACCGCCAGCTCAAACGCCTTGCGCAAAGCCCTGCCATGCCCGCGGTTTTTATCCAGGGTAACCACTTTCAGCTCACCGAATTTATCCCTGAGGCGCTCCAGGACTACGGACGTCGAATCAGTAGAACCATCATTAACAACTATGATCTCGGAACCCGGTATTTTCAGGATTATCTGTGCATGGCAATCTCCGATCACCTTCTCGAGAATGTCACCTTCGTTAAACACCGGGATAACGATCGAAACGGCATGCATATCTTTTAACGGCCTCCGGATAGCAATTCCATTCTTTTCTCTGCACTCAAACCCGGATAACTCTCTACTGCCTCGATATTATCCAGGCACCATTTGACTGTTTCATCCATATCGTAATACCGGAATAATCCAAGCCTGCCTATGCTCAAAAGGTTCTTTACGCGCACCAGCCTGTCCAGATACCGGTCAAAAATTGTCCTGTTCGCCTGCGTATATACGGGGTACATCCTGTTAGCCCCGGACGGGAATTCATACCCGACGATCGAAGAACCGCCGTCCCACGGTCCGTAACAAATGCTATAATTGCACTTTCTGGTAAAAGCGACATTGCTCTCGGGGTAATTAATACACCCGTATCTATCGTCTTGCCAATGCCTCTCATCGAAACAAAAGGTAAAATCTATCCCCCTGTAACCCAGGGCCCCGTAACAAAAATCGAACAGTTCGTCTATCGGGATGGTCGATATGATCAAATCGTAATCCAGTCCGGGATAATCCTTTATCGCGGAGTTATAACGCACCGGGATGCCTTTTATCATCTCTTCAAACATCTGCTGATAACCGCCAACAGGCAAACCCTGCCATTGGTCATTAAAATAACCCGCGCCGTCATCTTCCCTGATCTCTATCTTCTTAGGGGCCCATCCGGCGTCCATCTCTTCAGGCGCCACCCCCCAGAATTTGACGGTATAATTACCGATGAATTTATTATACAAGGTTTCCCCGATCATCGAAACGACGCAAGCTTTAAAATTCGACGTATCCATTCTTTCCGGAAGCCGGGAAAGTTCCCGGAGAATAATATCCTTCTCCTCAAGGGTATCTATTGTCCTAAGGCTGATCGGATAAGGCAGTATTCTGCCCCCGACGAATGTGGCTACGCGATGCAGATAGTTGTTCAATTCGGCAAACCTGCGGATAAACCCCGCGACCGCCCCGTCGCCGGTATGGAAATTATGCGGCCCAAATAACTGATACGGCCTGTTTTGATAAAAGGCGCTCTGACAAAGCCCTCCCGGACGGTCTGCTTTCTCATAAACTATTACCCCATGCCCCCTGTCTTTAAGGAGCCTGGCGATCGTGCAACCGGATAATCCGGCCCCGATAACCGCTATGCGCATTTAAATCTTCCCCCCATACGGCCGGCCAAGATCGTTTTCTGTGCCATTTTCAAAATCAAACAGGTATTCAGGCGGAATGCAGGCCGTCTGCCCCGACCATCCATTCCTATTATAAGCATATCTCCTGGAAACACCCATACCCAATCCTTCATATATATAGCCCCGGAACTGCCGGTCGAATTTTTGTATTAGTTTCGCGCAGCTTTTAAGATCATAAGCGAACCTCCATCCGATACCGATACCTAACCCTTTATAAAGATACCTGTCATAGCTGCCGGACACCCTTTTCAGGAATCCCGGATAATCCTTCAACCCGTGAACCAGCCTCCATCCGGCCTCAATACCAAGACGTTGATAGCATAAAGGCCTGTATTTGTCGTCTACCCTGTTTACAAGCTTCTCCCATTTAGCGGCATCATAACCGGCCCTGCCTATGCCGAATCCGAACTCGCCGTACAAGAACCGGTAATATTCCTTGCCCCGGCCCATCCCCGCGTATACCGCACGCACCTGCCTATCTTCCAGCATCCTGGTAAAGCGGAAAAACTTCTCCGGTTGATCGACCAAAAGGTCGAATAACTCCACCCCCATGCCGGTGTAGATAAACAGCTCATCCTCTTCGGGAAACCTTTTATGGAAATCCATTACAGCGTATTCCGGATCATAAGAAACTTCCCTGGCCGCTTCCCTGCCGATACCAATATAAAAATATTGCTTCACCGCCGGATCAAGATAACCTTTTAAGCCAACCATCCTATCCCTATCGTACTTCAACTCCCTCTCCAGGGCCTCGCCCATCCACTCGTAGGCATAAGGCCAGTAGGCTTTCTCTATTTTATTTATCTCTTTACCCAGGTAATTCCGGTAGTCGTTGTCGAAATTCTCCTCGGCATATCCCCAGCCCATCCCGCTATAACAATACCGCCTTTCTTCTCCATCTCTTATCCTGCTTACAGAATCAACCCAGCGGGATGATCCGTCAAACCTCCAGGCAATCACCCTGCCTAGGTCATAATAATTGTACCCCCTGTAAGCAGCGGAAAACCCCGCCTTCTCCATGGAGCTCTTGGATATAAAATTTGAATTTGAAACCACGCCCAAGATCAATAAGGCTGCCACGGGAAAAAGCTTCAGTAAGCCAGGCGCGCTTCTTCGGGAACTCCGATTATTGCCGTAGAGAAATATGGCTATGACCGCAGGAAACAGGAACCCTATAGGGCCAACCTGCCTGTAACGGTATATGCTCGCGTCATAAAAATTCACGTTAAACGGCAGACCGGACAAAGCCAGAACAACGCCAAATACCACGAAAAGCGACAACAGGAATAATTCTTTATGGACATCACGCAGCGAAAATGGAGCCCCCGAAAAAGTGATAAGCCCCCGAAAAAGCGCTACAGCTTCTTTCCGCCTGCGCCATAATATTCCTAAGAAAGAGACTTCGAATACAAAATAATAAATATGGGAGCAAAACCGGTTTTCCAGCAGCGCACGCGGCTCAAATTTCAGGAATGGATCGGCAAAAGTCAGGGCCCCCGGCACATCAGCGGCAAGAAAATCATAAAACCTCGTGAAGAAACCGGCCAGGCTGCTGCGCATAAGCCAATAAGAAAAATGTTTCTCGTAAATAACCAAACCCTGGAATGCGTGAGTGAAATTATAGCAAAACCAAGGGGCAAGCCCGGCCAGAAAAGCCAGGCAGAAGACAATAAACTGCTTGCTGAATATAAACCCTTTGTCGGAAATATACCAGAACAAAATAATGGTCAATAAGGTCGGCAGGAAGCTGTAATGGAAAAACATCCCGAAACCACAGATAGCCCCAAGGATTGCAGACAGCCGGATGTTTTTCCCGATACCGGCGGGGGAAAAATACCGGAAAAACAATAAAACGGCTAAAATGGCAAAAAACATAGCCTCATATTGCGCTCCGTAGTTGGAAATGCTTGCCTTTATCCATCCCGGAGGCAGGAAAATAAAAAGAACGCTTGCACATACGGCTGTTTTATTGTTGAAGAACTTCCTCAAAAATATAAAATTGAGGATGAAAATCCCGGTTCCGGCTAACAAGCCGGTTAATTTAAGAGATACCAGCTTCGCGCCGAAAAGAAGAAAGAACGGTACAGCCAGGAGGCCGCTGACCAGCGAGCCTCCTTCATACCTGCTCCTCTGGTAATCAAAAAACGGCAGTACCGGGCCCGAGACCAGTTCTTTAGCTACATTGCCGCGGTACAGCTCTTCATCCAGACCGACCTGATCTATAGCGAAAAACAAAACCATAAGGCGGACTAATAAATATAAAACGGTCAGCCCCGCCAGCCATGCATATTTCCCCCTGATTCCCCGTAACAACCACCGAATCAACATGTAAACTTTACCCGGCATTCTTTAGAAGCGGACTGGAAAATTTGCTCATATTAAACAAGGCGTCCAGCTTGAACGACAACATACAATTAAGCTCAACCGATGAAGGACAGGAGCATTTATCGCAATAAACGAAGGGAAGTTGATAGAACCTGTTTTTGAAACCCGCGGGATCCCCGCTTGGCGCCTCCCGGGACAGCCGATTCCTGAAACATATATCGAGACTTCCGTCGCTTTCGATCCTGGCGGAAACAAGGCCTGCGTAACAGGGGATCTTTTTCAACCGGGGCCAATCATACAAAAATTTCAGCCCGGATACGGAATGGCCTATAGTATATTTATCTTTCATTTTCCTGCCTATAAGATACCGTATGACTTTCCTGTATTCACCATCTTCCGGAGCCAAAGGGTTGCGCTGGCTGCCCCCCAGCAGGAAAACTGTCGATGGCTGAAAAATAATCGAAGCGTTAAATTCCCTGGCCTTATCCAAGAGAAAATCGACACAACCAAGGTTAAGGCTTGAAAGTACCGTGAGGATCCTCGGAGTTATTTTATGCTCTTTTATTACGGAAAGCGCATCGATCACTTCCCTATACGATCCCTGCCCCCTGATCCGGTCATGCACTTCTTCCGGGCCATCCAGGCTTAAACCGACCAAGCTTAGGTTCCTGATTTCTTCTATCCTTTGGCTGATAAGCGAACCATTGGAATTAACCGAACTCAAAACCCCTACCTGGCGGCAGTGATCTATTATCGCCCCAAGGTCATCTCTCAACAAAGGTTCCCCGCCGGTAAAGTGGATTATCCTCGTGCCGAGCCCGGACATCTCATCTATGAGCGCGAAAACCTGCGGGGTAGTTAATTCTTTCGATTTAATATTATGGATATTGCAATATTGACAGCTGCGGTTACAACGGGTGGTAATTGCCCAGCTCACGACAAGCGGTGTTTTCTTCCTGAAAATACGCGCCGCAAACAATGAATAAGCGATGGAAAGCTTGTTTTTTATCCCCATATTCCCGAAACCTCCAGGCAAAATCCTCCATTGTCATTATATCATCCGCTTCCCTTAAATCAAAACATACATTCTAAACCGAAAAGGCAACTACAGGCAGGGCAGGCGGATACGTATATGCCGCAATGATGCGTCCGGGCCGGATCAACGCAGGGCAAACGCGGAATGAATGAGCCCGCGGAATTCCCTCCAGGACCGGACTCCCATAGCTGTCTTGAATATAAAGGCCGGCCTCAAGTAAAAGCTCCTCATGGATTTTTTTATCCACCTATCCAGGTCGTCCGCGGAAAGTTCCGAATCAAGCGGGGCAAAACCACTCGACAATTCCTTGTGGCCGAGGGCATACTCCATCCAAGTGTCCACGCCGTCGCGCCGCACCACCATATCGTACAAACCGGTGTTTGGTATGGGGACAAGTTTGTTAATCTGCACGTAGTCTAGGTTGAGTTCTTTGGCGAATTCGACTGTCTTAAGGATATTCCGCCTGCTTTCTCCAGGAAAACCGATTATAAAGAACCCTAAAACCGACATTCTTTCCTCTTTCGTCCAACGCACCACATCCCTGATTAACGAAAGCGGGATATCCCTTTTAACCGCCTTGAGAACTTCGGGATTTGCGGATTCGATACCATAATGCACTCTTCCGCATCCGGCCCTGGCGAATAATTTGATGAGTTCCCTGTCAACGCAATCCGGCCTGGTCCGGATTGTCCAGACAAGGTCCATCTCCCTCCTGATTATCTCCTCGCATATAAGCACGGCCCTCTGTTTATTGAGGGAAAATATCTCATCGTAAAAATTGATTTCTTTGATCTTAAACCTGCCGCGGCATTCCTCCATTTCATCGACTACCCTAACAGGATCCCGGAATACCACCTTTTTATCATGCAGGCAGTATGTGCATTCAAAAGGGCACCCCGAGCTGGACATCATTACCGTGGAAGGGTATCTCTTCGAAAGAATGGTGGTATATTTGTGGTTAGGCAGTAAGTGCCTGGCCGGCCAGGGAGCGCTGTCGATATCGATTTTCCCTTCTCTTCCCCTGGTGATTATAAACTCATCTCCTTTTCTAAAAGCTATACCCTTGACGCCATTAGGGTCATTGCCATTTTCCAGGCAATTTATCAATTCAGGCATGCTCTCCCATCCCTCGCCTACTACGCAGAAATCGATTTCCTTGAAAGTAAGCGTCTGCCGGGGGTAAAACGTAACATGCGGTCCCCCGACAATCACGGTGGCCTTGCAAGCACTCTTTACCACCCTTATCCACTCTAAATCAACATGAAAATTTGGGGTTACTAAAGAAAAGGAAATGATCCCGGGGTTGAATGTTCTGGCTTCCTCGATAACTTCTTTTACGGTCAGGCGCAGCGCGTTGGCGTCGATAATCTTAACCTGATGATGTTCCTCCTCCATTATCGCGGCAAGATAAGCAATCCCCAAAGGCGGCAGGATAGCGCCTTCCCGGCTGTTCTGCCGGCAAACATTCTCGGTAGAAGCAGCCTTGCATACTTGCTGCGGAGGGAAAATGAATAGTATTCTCATAATATTACGGATGATGAAACTTGCCTTACCGCGATGTTTTAAAACTTCTGCCGTCTTTTTAAGAAGCCTTTTCGGGCAACAAGATAGTCAATACCGCGCGTATGCCCCATTTTGGCCCGCAGCTGGGAGTCTGCGGGTAATAGATCCCGGATATCCCGGCGCTCAAGAACCTGCCGAAAAACGGGATAACCTGGCTAACCCCTCCGATCAGGGGGACCGTCCACTCCCTGTCCTTCCAGTTATAAGTCGATTCGGAAGAAAAAGAAATGGTGAATCCATTCTTGGAAGTATGCGAGAAAAAAGGCTGGAGGTAAGTAGCGCATATGTCCTGGCGCGAGTCATTACCGGCATAAGACCAGGTATGGTTGGCAAGAACACCCGCCGTCCACGGACCGGATTGCTTAAGCACGACTCCGTTAGGGCCTACCCCGTATTTTTCAGAACCAAGGTATTTACTGGCGGCCGTTGGGAAAAGCAAAACCGGGCCTACCCCCCAAATCAACCCTTTTGACCCCGGCTCTTTGGGGGAAAAGAAAGCCTCTATCTCCATATCGCCGAAACCTTCCTGTGAAGCCCGTCCGACGACGTCTTTTTGGTAAATATAAGGCACGATCGGACGGAATATGAAATTCCAATCTTGATTAACGGAAAAAGGGACCACCGGCTGGGACTTAAGCGTATAACGGAAACCTTTCTTTTCAGAACCAAGCTTGTATTCAAAGTTATTCTGGAAAGGAATACTGATCAGCGAAGCTACGGGATTTTGCAGTTTCTTGGCTAATTTTTCGCTGGTTGCCACGGGTGGTTCTGCCCCGCTTCCGGGCCGGGCTTCTTCCTGGGCAAAAATAACCCCCCGGGACAATAACAGAATCACTGCGCAATATATAAATTTCTTCACAAATAACCCCTGTCTTTTTAAATACCCGGGAGAAATTCTTCGGCTGGCACATCCAATTCCAACTTAAATCATTATATACCTATTCTTACCTCGCGCCAACTTAATCAATAGAGAGCGTTTCCCCGGGAACAAAAACCCCTGCGGGTATTTAACCGGCAGGGGGATTAAGATATTGGTTGCCCCGCATGGACTCGAACCATGACAACAAGATCCAGAATCTTGTGTCCTACCATTAGACGACAGGGCAATAGTTTTATTTATTTAAGAAGTATAACGTGGATAAAAAACTAAATCAAGGGAATTATTTTACAAAACCTGCCAGGATAAACCTGCCGCATCGAACAGGCGATATGCTGATCCCATGCCTATCTTAATTTAACGGCTATATCCAGAAGAGTGCTAACCAAAAAAGATCTTATGAACATTATCGCCAGGAAAGCGATTACCGGGGATATGTCGATGCCGAACTTCAGGCTTACCGGAAGGACTCTTCTTATGGGAGACAGCACCGGTTCGGTAAACTTCTCCAGGAACTGCACTATCGGGTTATACGGATCAGGGTTAACCCAGCTTAACAGCGCGCGGATTAACAACAACCAGTAATATATCCCGAGGATTACGTTTAAAACATTGGCTGCAGCGACGATAAAATTAGCGAGGATAAAAATATTTTCCCTCCGCGTTGACCTCTTTACTTGCCAGCGCCATGCGCGTCTTCGTATTTCTTCAGAAACTTTGTAATATTTTTGTTTATACGGCGGATGTTGAATGATATGTCCACGATAAAAACAAAAACCAACCCCAGCATCAATGCTGAAAAAACGGTTGTATAAAGCATCCTTCGCCTCCTTTGGGCTTACGATACCCCCTTGCCGGGGCCTGGAAAATGTTATTAAACACGAATTTGCGGATTACGGCGGAAAAATAAATAAAAAAGGCAAGGGGAAATTTTCTTGGCTTTAGCCTCTGGGCATTGCCTGCCCGCTGGTAGTTTACCCCTTGCCTTACTTCTCACTGATAAAATATAACACATATTATCCATATATTTCAAGGGGAAGAAAAATATTTTTATTTATCATTCTTCGCCTTACCGCCAAGCTTTCCGGCATCCAGATTAGCCGTGGCCGACTGGATTATCTTCTGGTATTCTGGAGGCAATTTTGAGAGGTCCATGCCCGCGGGCAGGCCTCCGGCAGGGCTGACCGTCCCGGGCTTCCCGGAACCAGCTCCCTGCATACCTTGCGTAACCATCTGGATCATCTTCTTGTATTCAGGCGGCAGTTGGGATAAATCCGCTTCCGGAGAAGGCCCTGAAACCACAGGGATTGTTTCCACAGGCTGGGCGGCCTCCGGAGGCGTCAATAAAACAGCCTTTTCTTCCTTTGGCTTAGGAGGGATATTCAACGAAGACGAATAGGCCTGGTAAAGGGATTTAAGCTGGGGGCTGACAACATCGTTCCCCGGGACAATGGAAGCTATTTCATCCTTATAGTAAACCAGCTCCACCCCGAGAAAATCCAGTTTCACGTACTGTTCCGTATTCTCGGTAATCTTCGCATCGACTCTTTGCCCCGATTTAAGTATTATCGTTTCGCTAAAACCAGTCCCCGCAAAAGAAACCAGGAAAATGACGCAAGAAATGCAAAGTTTCATTTTGCCCATTTCAGCAGTCTCCTTTTCGTCCTTTCCATCCCAAGATGATATATCAGCTCAAAGAGCCCGGGGCCGATGGTTTTTCCGGTCAAGGCCACCCTTAACGGATGGATCAATACCTTAGCCTCAATATTGAGTTCGGAAACCAGGTCCCGGAAACATTTTTCGATATTCTCAACACTGTAATCGCTTAATCCTTCAAGCCCGGCGATAAAAAGATTGAATTCTTTTGACAGGTCCCTGCTCAAGAATTTATCCCGGGCAGCCGGATCCATTGCTGCTTCTTCAACGAAAAAGAAATCCGCCCAGTCGGCGAAATCGTTTATGTGGGCAAGCCTGGGTTGGAATAATTTTATCAGCCCAAGGACATACTCGCGGTCATACCCTTCTTTTTTAATATACCCCTTATCGATAAGCAAAGGCATAATTTCGTCCAGAAGCTTCTGCGGGTCAGCATCCTTCAGATACTGGTTATTTATCCAATCCAACTTCTTGAGGTCGAACGTGGCCGCGGTCTTATTCACGTTCCTGATATCGAACAGCGCAACCGCCTCTTTAAGGCCGATTATCTCCCGGTTCCCCCCGGGAGACCAGCTTAATAACAAAAGATAATTTACCAATGCCTCCGGCAGATAACCCATCCTGCGGTAATCGCTGATCGCGGTCGCCCCTGTTCTTTTGGAAAGCCTTCCTCCGTCAACACCCATGATCAAAGGGAGGTGCGCAAAATAAGGAAGCGAAAAACCCAGGGCCTCATAAAACATGGCCTGTTTGGGCGTATTGGAAATATGATCGTCCCCGCGGATTATGTGCGTAATATTCATCTCCGCGTCGTCAACCACGCAGGCGAAGTTATATGTAGGGGTGCCGTCTGATTTTATCAATACCTGGTCTTTTATCAGGCTGGAATCGAATTCAATCTGCCCGCGAACCAGGTCGTTAACCTTTATCTTCCCGGAGGGGACCTTAAAAATCACCGCCTCCTTGCCCTCGGGAGATTTTTCAATATAGGCCAGGCCGGATTTAAGCAGTTTATCGGCATGCATACGATACCTGTCAAAACGCTCGCTCTGATAATAAAGCTCATCCCAATCAAAACCCAGCCACTTGAGACTGAAGAGTATCTCGTCGACAAATTCCTTCTTCGAACGCTCTTTATCCGTGTCCTCGATCCTCAAAACAAACTTGCCTTTTTGTGATTGCGAAAAAAGCCAGTTAAATAAAGCCGTGCGCCCTCCTCCGATATGCAGATTGCCTGTCGGGCTCGGTGCGAATCTTACCCTAACCATTGCTTAACTTCACTCCTTCCTGCAGCGCTTTCTTATTGACCTCAACGACATCCGTCTTTCCGGCAGGGGCCATTGTTTTAAATACTTCGGTTACCTCCCCGGGATTTACGATTTTTTTAGCGCCAAGATAACAACCCAGTGCCACCATATTGGCTACCTTGATATTCCCCAGCTTCAAGGCGATATCAGTGAATGGATACTGCAACAGATGTATATTCTTCATCCCGCTAACCTTGGCCAAAGAGGAATTGAGAACCAGCAAACCGTCATCCCGGACCCTCTCCTTGAATTTATCCAGCGAAGGTCCATTTAGAATGATGAGTGTATCGGCCTTGTTGACATAAGGAGACCCTATCTCATTATCCGAGATTGTGACCATGCAGTGGCTTGTCCCCCCGCGCACTTCAGCCCCGTAAGCGGGAAACCAGCTGACCTGACAGCCATGGCGCATAACCGCCTCGGCCAAAACCTTGCCTAAAAGCATTACTCCTTGCCCGCCGCTGCCGGCCACGATTACCTTTTCAGTCATTTAATCTTTCCCAAAGGAAATTCCTTTTGCATCACGTCCCTGATCCAATCCAGGGCGTTTTTCGGACTCATCCCCCAATAGGTCGGGCAAGGCGAAAGTACCTCTACCAGTGAAAACCCGCGCTTATCCATTTGGTTTTTGAACGCCTGTTTTATCGCTTCTTTTGCCTTTAATACCTGACGGGGATCATAAAGAGAGACTCTTTCAACATAATAGACCCCGGGCAGCCCGGCGAGCATTTCGGAAATCTTCAATGGAAAACCGTGTTCTTCCCGCTGCCGGCCGTTAACCGTCGTCGATGTTTTCTGCCCGAGCAGGGTAGTCGGGGCCATCTGGCCACCGGTCATCCCGTATATCGCGTTGTTAATGAAAACCACGCTTAAATTCTCCCCCCGGTTAGCGGCATGAATAGTTTCATTAGTGCCTATCGCCGCTAAGTCCCCGTCACCCTGATATGTAAAGACCACCGACCCCGGCCTTACTCTTTTTATGGCCGTAGCTACGGCCAGGGCGCGTCCGTGAGCGGCTTCGGAACAATCGAATTTCCAATAATCATAGGCGACAACCGCGCACCCCACCGGCGCCACCCCGATGGTTTTCTCTCTTATCCCCAACTCATCGATTGCCTCGGCAACCAAACGGTGCGCGATACCGTGTCCGCAACCCGGGCAATAATGGGTAGCGCAATTATACAGGGCATCAGGATAAGCGAATATTTTTTTCATTATACGATCTCACCCGCCTTGTCGATAATATCCTCCTCGACAGGGACACCTCCTCCCGCTCGGCCGATAAAATGCACCCGCGCGGAATTTTCCACCGCCAGCCTTACATCCTCCACCATCTGGCCATAAGACATTTCTATCACGAGATATCTGGTTTTTTCATTTGCCGACCGGAAGGCCTTTTCGGGAAACGGCCAAAGACTGATCGGCCGGATTAGCCCCACTTTTTTCCCCGCAATCCTCAAACGGTTGAGCGCTCCCCTGGCGATACGCGCAGCCGTCCCGTAAGCGACCAAAACGAGATCCGCGTCATTCAAGAATAAACTTTCATAACGTTGCTCTTTTTCTTTTATAAGGGCGTAATTTTTCTGAAGTATTAAATTAGATTTTTCCAGATCGCCTTCGCGCATAAAAAATGATTTTACGATATTCGGTTTCCTCCCCCGGCAACCTGTAAGCGCCCAGGGTCTCACGGGAAGATCGGCTTTCCTGACGGACAAATTTACCGGCTCCATCATCTGCCCCAATACCCCATCGCCCAAGATCATGACCGCAATACGGTACTTATCCGCCAGGCGGAAAGCCGTTTGCGACAAATCGTACGCCTCCTGCGCCCCGGAGGGAGCCAAGACTATCAGACGGTAATCTCCGTGGCCTCCCCCTCGGGTGGCCTGGAAATAATCCGACTGCGCCGGAGCGATATTCCCAAGCCCCGGACCGCCGCGCATGATATTCACGATCACCGCCGGAAGCCTCGCCCCGGAAATATAGGACAGCCCTTCCTGCTTAAGGCTTATCCCCGGGCTGGATGAAGAAGTCATCGCCCTGGCGCCTGCCGCTGAAGCGCCATAAACCATGTTAATCGCGGCAATCTCCGATTCCGCCTGAATAAAGACCCCTCCGGAAAGCGGCATATTCTTGGCCATATAGGCGATAAGTTCATTTTGCGGAGTGATCGGGTATCCCGCGTAAAAATCACACCCGGCCTGGATAGCTCCTTGCGCGATCGCTTCGTTCCCGGAAATCAAGATTCTTCTTTTCGGCATTATTTGTACACCTCGATACAACAATCCGGACAGATCAACGCGCACCGCATGCATCCGACGCAGCCGGCGCCCATGGCGAACTCTACAAAATTCAAGCCCTGTTTATTCAACTTCGTACTTTTCCTGATCAGGCCTTTTGGGCAAAAACCCACGCACAAAAGGCAACCCTTGCATTTATCTTTATCGATTTTTATTTCAGCCATTGTCCTTTAAAAAATGCCGTATGCTTCCTGCCACCCCTGAAGCTGAAAGGCCGTATTTCTCCAAAAGCAACTCTCTCGGCCCATGAGGGATAAATTCGAACGGCAGCCCCATACGCACAACCGGCCTGCCCAATTCCTGGGCGACAGCGCTGCCGAATCCGGACTCTTTTATCCCTTCCTCCATGGTAAACACGTATTTTGTCTTTGCGCAAACGTTTTTTATCAACTCCATATCTATTGGCACGGCGAACCTGGCATTGACCAGGCTGCCGGAGAAACCTTCTTTCTTCAATAACCCAATTGCCTCCTGGGCGACAGAAACCATGCTCCCCAGGGCGACAACCGCAAAGTCTGCTCCATCCGCAATTAATTCAGCCCGGCCAAAAACCAGAGGACGCGGGGCATCTGCGGCTAATAAAGTGTTTGCCCGTGGATACCTGACAGCCACGGGTTTATCCAGGGAGACAGCCAGTTCCAGCATCTGTTGGAATTCCCGGCCGTCTTTAGGCGCCATCACCGTCAATCCCGGGATACTTCTTAAATAGGCTATATCGAATAACCCCTGGTGGGTAACCCCGTCCTCTCCGACTATCCCAGCCCGGTCTATGGCCAAGATTACCGGAAGCCCCTGTAAAGACACCTCCTGGATTATCTGGTCGTATGCCCGCTGCAAGAACGTTGAATATACGGCAACTACCGGTTTGAACCCCTGCCTGGCAAGGCCCGCCGCGAAACATACCGCGTGCGCTTCGGCAATTCCGACATCAAAAAACCTGTCCGGGAAGATATCCCTGAAACTGTTCAACCCGGTGCCCTCGGGCATAGCCGCGGTTACCGCCAGGATCTTGTTATCATTACGCGCCAGTTCCACTATTTTATCACGAAAAATCTCCGTGTAGCTTTTTAATTCCGGGGAAGGCTTCCTGGGCAATGCCTCACCGGTATTTATATTAAAACAATTGACCCCGTGGAACCTCACCGGATCATTCTCCGCGAAAGAACAACCTTTCCCTTTCTTGGTAACTACATGCAGAAGGCGCGGCCCTTTGATGTTAATCACGTTTTTAAGAGTACTGGTAAGGGCATTCAGGTCGTGCCCATCGATAGGCCCGAAATAACGGAAACCCAATTCTTCAAAGAGCATCCCCGGGACAAATAATCCCTTCAACCCCTCTTCAAATCTTGAAATAAGTTTTATCAGGCGGCTGCCGCGCGGGACGCGGGTGGAGAGGAAATTTACCAGATTGTCGTGGAAACGGTTGTAGACCGGAAGGGAAATTATCTTATTCAGGTAATTGCTGATAGCCCCGACGTTGGGGGCAATGCTCAACTCGTTGGTATTTAAAACAACCAGGATATCTTTCTTCAGGTGCCCGGTATTATTAAGCCCCTCAAAACACAGGCCGCCGCTTAACGAACC
The DNA here is from genome assembly GCA_964572435.1 of uncultured Planctomycetales bacterium. GTDB lineage: Bacteria > Omnitrophota > Gorgyraeia > Gygaellales > Profunditerraquicolaceae > UBA6249. The sequence goes on from CAZNGC010000001.1 coordinate 17,737, forward strand.
GTCTCCGATCACGCAGGCTACCTTGAAATATTCCTCTTTCGGCAGGTAATCTCTGGCGCAGGCAAGCCCTAAAGCCAAAGAAACGGCATTGGAGCTATGGCCCGTGGTAAACGGGTCATAAACCGATTCGTCTTTGGAAGGAAACCCGCTTAATCCGCCATATTGCCTTAAAGTTGAGAATTCTCCGGCGCGGCCGGTGAGTATCTTATGCGCATAAGCCTGATGGCCGACATCGAAAATGATCTTGTCTTTCGGTGTATCCAGGCAATAATGCAGGGCAATAATCAAATCTACCGCTCCAAGGCTGGAGGCAAGATGGCCCCCGGTGCGGGAAACCGCCTCTATCATCATGGAGCGGACCTCGGCAGCCAGGGAAACAAGCTCGCCCTGGTTTAGTTTTTTTAAATCCTGAGACGAATTAATTTTATCTAACAACATATCATTTTTCCTGCGGCTGGCCCTCCCCGGAGAAATTCTCGAGAGAGAACTTTCCGTCTTTCTTCATCAGCAATTCAACCCTGCGCTGGGCATCGGACAAGGTCTCCGCGCAGGACTGCGCGATCTTTACGCCTTCTTCGTACCGTTTAAGCGAATCCCCGAGCGTAAGCTTGCCGCTGGAGAGGTCTTCCACAATCTTCTGTAACTTTTTTAAATCCTCTTCAAACGCCGATTTTTCCTTCATCGTTATATACCTCCTGGACTAAACTTGTAAAAGACCCCCGATGCAAGATCGTCTTCAAACGGTCTCCCTGTTTTAACTGCGCGGAGCTTTTAAGTATCTCTTCCGAGGGCGCGAGCATGCTCAAGCTGTAACCGCGCGACAAGACCGATAACGGGCTGAGCGAATCCAGTCTTTGGATCAACGAGCTGCTGCGTTCCCCGGCCAATTCCAGGCAATGACGCATATTATAATGCAGGCCTGAAGACAACTCGTCAAGGAGTTGCTGCTTTTCCTGCAGGCGGTCAGCCGGGCTCTTCAACATATGCGTAAGAGCAACAAGCCTGCTTTTCAGCTCTCCAATAATATCGTTTAATGAAAAATCCAGTTGATGCCTGAAACCGGCCAGCTGCATAATCAAGGAATTTTTTTTATCCACGATGATCTTTGCCGCCGCCGAAGGGGTCTCCACGAAGACATCGGCAGTCAAATCCGAAAGGGTAACGTTGATCTGATGGCCTACCGCCGAGATAACCGGTATCCCCGAATTGTAAATCGCCCGGGCTACCGCCTCTTCGTTGAAAGCCCAAAGATCCTCGCTGCTGCCGCCTCCACGGCTGACGATAATCAGATCGACGCAACCGAAGGAATTCAGTTCCTCCACCGCCTGGGAGATCTCTCCTGCCGCATGTTCCCCCTGCACCCTAACCGAACGGATAACCACGTCCACGAAAGGCGCTCCTTTTTGCAGGATTTGCAGGATATCACGGATAGCCGCTCCGCTTCCGGAAGTAACTATCCCCACCGAAAAAGGCATTGCGGGCAGCGGTTTCTTATGAATCGGGTCAAACAACCCTTCCTGAGCAAGCTTTTTCTTAAGCTGTTCAAAGGCCAACTGCTGGCTGCCGATCCCTTTGGGTTCTATCCTTTCAACGATAATCTTGTATTGCCCGCTTGGGCCGTATACATCGACCCTCCCAAAACAGATAACTTTCAATCCGTCCTCGAGCCTGAATTTCAGGCCCTTGTTGGCATAAGCGAACATCGCCGCCCAGATTAAGGCATTCTGGTCTTTCAACGAAAAATAAAAATGCCCGCTGGAAGCGGACTTGAAATTGGAAATTTCCCCTTCGACCCAAACCTCCCCGATATTTTCCTCGAGCAGGCCCTTTATCGCCTGGGTTATCTCCGATACGCTATAAATATGGTCATTTTTCTTCTGCATTCTTTACTGCCTCTGCGGTAACTCCCGCGGTTCCCGCTTTCTCCGCGGCGGGCTGGGGTAATGGTTTCTTCTTCAAAACCAAAAGCTGGACAGAATAAGGAGATGCCTCTATTTCTTCGGTATAGCCCTGGGACAGATCCACCTCTTTCTCTCCCTTAGCCTCAAAACGGCAATCCCCGCTGCAGCTTCCATCGATCAAATAACTGCTTAATAAGAATGCCTCTTTTGCCCCTTTAAGCGAGAGCTTGATTTTACGATTGGATGAGGCGAATTTCTTTGCCGAGCCGTTTATTTCTATGGCGCGGCTAAATATGTCTTTCGCGTTCGCGCTCAAGCGCAAGGCGGAAAGATCCGTACCCCCGGAGATAATCTTGTCGATACGATCGCTCTTTACGATATTTAAAACATCTTTTCTGTCCGCTTCATTCAAATGAACGATGTTCGCCGACAGATAATTCATCGCCGCAGCCGGATCGATGTAATTATAAATGAGTATTGCGAAATTATCCTGGGACCTTGTAGCAATCAACCCCGCGAACTCATCATTTAGCTTGGCTGGAAGCAATTCGCCCCCCAGGCATCCGAGCATGCGCATAGCGTTATATCCGGCCTTTGCATAACCTTTTGCCCCGGAGCGTTCGGCATCGAAATAGAATAATCCGAGGTTCCTGGACACTTTTTCCTTATTACCGGCAAAATCCTCCAGGCAAAAATATGTCTGATAGTCCACCCCGGACTCTTGCATATTCTTTATCCGTGCCGGGATGTAGCTGGCCGCAACATAAGCGTTTCTTCCGCGCTGAGGAGAGATATTCGAAGAAATATCGAAATTCCATTCATCAATAACCATGGGGATGGTATCTTGAAAATTAAAATAGCTCAACCATTCGCGGATAAGCTTGATTAGCGGTTTTTTGTAAATAGTCTCCCGTTTTTCAAGGGCGGGGTCGGAAGAATAGGCATGCCATGATATAAAATCAAGCGGCAGCTTATGATTGGAGCAGTATTTGATTAATTCGTAAATAAGGCTGCGCTCGGGGAAAAGGATATTGTTATTCGGACCGATATTGGCGAACCAGGAGCTGGTTGAAGGCCCGCCCAGAGGGATATTTATCTTAAATTCCTGGCGTAATTCTTTTACGGCTTCAGCGATAATCCTGTATAAATTGAAATACTCCGCTTTTTCACCCAGGAAAAAATCTTCCAGGTCCGGCGCGTTCCAAACTTCATACCAGATGTTATATTTCTTCTCACAGCTCAGTTTTCGTATAGTATCCTTGACTAACTCCTTGTAAGCCTCCAGATTATGCACGGAGCTGTTCTTGTCAAGCACCTTGCCTAGCCCCGAAGGAGTCCCGAACAAATCGAGAATAACCACTCCTCCGCTATCGCTTATTTTTTTAATGATTTCTTCATAGTTTTGCAGGAGTTTGTTCTGGGCGGCTTCATCCTTGGACAACTGGAAGACCTCCCAAAGATTATATTGAAGGCGGTAAAACCCGCCAAAACCCAGATCCTTCTGCCAGATCTCAAGCACGTCTTTGGCGGCCAATGCCTGCGGCCAGGAAATATCGCTGTGGGCGCCCCTGCCGCTTAGATCGGCGCCTGTCCTGTATATCCTGGGAAGTGGCACCGCTGGAGATGATAAGTCCAGGTTCACTTCTATCTCGTCGGTGACCTGGGCAAAACAAATACTGCACCCAAAAACCAGAAGTAGCACTGAAGATATTATAGCCCGATGAAACATATTCGGCCTGCCTTTGATCCTTTACAGTTTCTCCTGCACCCTCGCGATCGAAACCGCTTTCCCGGTACCCTCATCCACTTCCACGAGAACCCCGTGTAATTGGATATTGGTGTCGGCGACTTCGAATTTCACGGGAATGGAGCTCAAAAAACGGGTAAGCACGTCTTCCACCCTTCTGCCGATAACTGAATCATAAGGACCGGTCATCCCCGCGTCCGTTATATAGGCGGTCCCCTTGGGAAGAATTTTCTCGTCGGCGGTTTGAATATGCGTATGCGTGCCTAAAACGGCGGAAACCTTTCCATCCAGATACCAGCCTAACGCTACTTTCTCGGAAGTGGCTTCCGCATGCACATCCAGCACAATGACTTTAGTTTCCCTGGATAATTCCTCCGCGGCTTTTAACGCGGACCTAAAAGGACATTCGAGGGCTTCCATAAAAACCCTCCCGTTCACGTTAATTACCCCGACCTTCCGCCCATTCCTTGATTTGAACACCGCGGAACCGCGGCCGGGAGCCCCGGAAGGAAAATTCAGCGGCCTAAGGATCCTTTCTTCGCGGACAATCAACTCGAATATCTCGCTCTTCTTCCATATATGGTCTCCGGAAGTAATCACATCCACCCCGGAAGCGAACAGGTCTTCGGCGACCTTGGAAGTAATCCCGCTTCCTCCGGAGGCATTCTCGGCGTTAGCGATCACGAAATCCACACCGTGATCCTGCCTGAACGGAGCGACCAGCTTTCTGATCGCCTCTCTCCCCGGACTGCCGACTATATCCCCAATAAAAAGTATTTTCATTATTTAGCGTATTCGATAGCCCGCATCTCGCGGATTACCGTCACCTTGATCTGCCCGGGATACTCCATCCCCTCCTCGATCTTCTTGCGGATATCCCTGGCCATGGTTACCGTGTCATTATCGTTTATCTTCTCCGGCTGGACGATCACGCGGATCTCCCTGCCGGCCTGGATGGCAAAAGATTTCTCTACGCCTTTAAAAAGGTTGGCGATCGATTCAAGCTTATCCAGGCGTTTGATGTATGTTTCCAGGGTCTCACGCCTGGCCCCGGGCCTGGCAGCGCTGACCGCGTCCGCGGCTATCGCCAGGACCGCGTATAGACTTTGCGGGGCGGCTTCTTCATGATGAGATTCGATCGCCGCGACCACCTCGGCGGATTCGTTATACTTCTTCGCCAGATCAGCGCCTAATTTGGCATGTGTACCCTCAACCTGATGGTCTACCGCCTTGCCGATGTCGTGCAGGAGGCCGATCCTGCGGCCTAATTTAAAATCAAGCCCGAGCTCCGAAGCCATTATTCCCAGCAAAAAAGAAACTTCCTTGGAATGCTGCAAAGCGTTTTGCCCATAGCTGGTACGGTATTTAAGCCTCCCCAGAAGCTTGATTATCTCTGGATGCAAACCGTTAACCCCGGCCTCAAAAGCCGCCCTTTCCCCTTCCTCGCGTATCTTTTCGTCCATCTCTTTTTTGGTCTTTTCGACGATTTCCTCGATACGTCCGGGGTGTATCCTCCCGTCGGAAATAAGTTTCTCCAGGCTTAAGCGCGCGATTTCCCTGCGCACCGCGTCAAACCCGGACAAAGTAACCGCCTCGGGGGTATCATCTATGATAACATCAACTCCGGTTGCCATTTCCAGGGCGCGGATATTTCTCCCCTCCCTGCCGATAACCCTGCCCTTCATTTCATCATTGGGCAAAGTTACCACGCTGACGGTCGATTCTACCGTATGTTCCGCCGCGCAGCGCTGGATAGCCAGGCTGATAACTTCACGGGCCTTTTTATCCGCGATAACGCGTATCTCTTCTTCCTGGCGCCTGATAAAAACCGCTTTCTCGTTATTCAATTCCTCGTTCAGGCGGCCGAGTAGAATTTGTTTAGCCTCTTCGGCTGAAAGAGAAGCGATCTTCTGCAGCCTTTCTTTTTCTTCAGCCACCAAAGCATGCAGCTGGCTGTCTTTCGACCTTAAAACCTCTTCCTGTTTCTTGAGATTATCGTTGCGGGCGTCAATTTCTTTTTCTTTTTTCTCCAGAAGATCGAGCCGGCGGTCGATATTTTCTTCTTTCTGGCCCAGTCTTTTCTCGAGATTGACTATCTCCTGCTTGCGGTCTTTGGTCTCCTGTTCAAAATCCTGCCGCATACGGTGCAGAAGATCCTTCGCCTCAAGCTCCGCCTCCCTGCGCTTATCCAGTACTTCTTTATTGGCTACCTCCAGGATATGCTCGGCCTCTGCCTCCGCGTTCTTCAACTTCTTTCCTGCCAAATGCTTACGTAAAGAATAACCGGCATATGCGGCGGCTAAAGCAATTATTAACGTTATTGCTATATTGAGAATCATTTCCATCCTCCCTGTTTATCTTGCTTGTCGGGCTGCTTACAGGAAACTTAGGAAAAGATAACCTGCTTGACGTTTACGTCGTATTTGGTGGTAGGGATGAGCGGAAGAATCTGGAAATCAAAAGCCAGGCCTATGGAAGGCGTATTTCTGGGAAGCTTACTCAAGAAACGGTCATAGCAACCTTTGCCGCGGCCCAGACGGTTACCGTCCTTATCAAACGCCAGGCCTGGGACAACAACCAAATCCAAGTCTTCCGGTCTTATCAAATCTTCGGATACCGGCTCTAAAACACCGTAAGGCCCCTTTTTAAGCTTGGAGTGATCTTCAAATATAGCGGGCTGCATGGTTTCTCTATTTTTCCTGGAAACTGGAACGCATATAAGCTTGCCTATCTTTTTGGCTTTCTTAATCATCTCTTCTGTATTCACTTCTCCACCAAAGGCGACGTAAAACATCACTATCTTCGCCTTTTTAAAAACCTTATTCCTTAAAAGTTTAGCCTGAATAACCCTACTTTTTCGGTTTCGGTCTTCCTCCTTCTGATTTTTTAACGCTGAAAGCATTTTACTACGTATAGAGGTCTTTGTCAACATAACCGGCCTTATAAACAGGTTTCCCCTTCGTGGGTATGCCCTTTGTCTTCAAAAGGAACAGGCTTCCCCTGTTTCTTGTAATAATCTTTCAAGGCAGAGCGTAACGCCTCTTCGGCAAGAACCGAACAATGCATCTTCTTCGGAGGCAGGCCGCCCAGGGCTTCGGCAACTGCGCTATTGGTTATAGCCAGGGCTTCGGCAATAGTCTTGCCTTTGACCATTTCAGTAACCATAGAACTGGTAGCTACCGCCGCTCCGCAGCCAAAGGTTTTGAATTTGATATCTACGATCACTCCGTTTTCAATCTTAAGATACATTTTCATCACATCGCCGCAAACAGGATTGCCGACAGTACCTACACCGCTGGCATCCACTATCTCTCCGACGTTGCGCGGATGCGTGAAATGATCCATGACCTTCTCGCTGTAAGGAAGCTGCTCTGCCATATCTATCCCGCAATTAATTTATGAGGTTTTAAAGTCTTCTGATAATCTCTCTCTTTAATGACCTGTTTAATCTTGTGGGGATTTTTATCTTTTTCCAGTTCCTTATAAATCAAAACCCACACGCAATCCTTGTCCCTGTCTATCTCGCATTTACCTTTATCCACCCCTCCGCACGGTCCGTTCAACATGCCTTTGGGACAGAGGGTAACCGGGCATATCCCCCCGGTCTGGGCTAAAATACATTCGGCGCACAACGAGCATTTCTCGTAGAAATTACCCCGCGCGTCGGTCACTGCTTCAAAGATCGTATCGTTGGCGGGGATAACGGCCTGTCCGAAACGGTTATTATCTTTAACCGACTGTGCCCCCAGGCCGCAAGCCATAACCAAGACAGCATCGCTTTCGCGCAGGGAGCTTAAATTCCTGGCGAATCCGGTTTTAAGATGAGCGGCGTTGCAGGCGGTCTCGGGAATACACATCCCTGCGATCTTCTTGCCTTCGCCTTCCAGAACGCTTTTCATCTTATCCAGTTCGGCCTGGCCGCCGCTCTTGCAGACTGTGGCGCACTCTCCGCAGCCCACTATGAATATTTTACCGTAACCTTCGAGGCTGGCTAACAGTTCTTTTAACGGTTTCTGCCGGCTGATTACCATAATAAAAATTTTAACACACTATGGCCGCTACCTCAAGATAGATTTTCTCGCGGGGAGCGCCTTAATCGCGGAAGTATTCTTCCAGCGTCTTAAAAAATTCCCCGCTCTCCCGGTGTTTTTCCCCGATGATATCGTCAAGATCAACATCATCCAAGCCGCCGGGATCTGCGCATGGCTGCACATCCACGAATTTATCAAGCAGCCCGCCCTCCTCCAAGAACCTGGAAACCTGCGTAAAAATCGAACCGCCCGTATCCATGAAACTGCGCGGCGACCTGTCGATATGAGGTTTCAGTAAAAAAAGGTTTGTTTTTGCCCGCGTAGCCGCGACATAAAAAAGCCGGCGCTCTTCTTCAACTTCCTCATCGGTTTCCAGAGACAGATATGAAGGAAGATGCCCTTCAGCGACATAGATCATGAATACCGTATGCCATTCCAGGCCCTTGGCGGAATGTATGGTCGAAAGGGTGAGCGCCGTATCGTCCTTATCCGCTTTTCCCGCCTCCACCAGGCTTCTTTCCGGAGGCTCAAGCGCCATGTCGGTCAGGAAATGCTCCACGGATTTATAACGTTCGGCTATTCTCAAAAGGGAATCCAGGTCGCTTAGGCGCTTGTTGAAATCATCGTATTTATTTTTCAATAAAGGCTGGTAATAGCCGAGGAACTTCTCAATTATTTTTGCCGGCTCATCCTCGCGGCAATCGACATCTTTTAAAAGGACGAACAGCTTTGACAAATATTCGTTTTTGCGCAGAAATTCTTCATTCTGTTCTTTTCCGATAATCGTCTGCATAATTTTATCCGCGGTTTTCGGCCCTATCTTGGGGATCAGCAAAAGCGCCCGCAGCCAGCTTACCTGATCAGACGCGTTATAAGCGATACGCAAATAACTGAGGATATCTTTTATATGCGCTGCTTCCACGAATTTCTGTCCGCCATATTTGACAAAAGGGATATTCCGGCTGGCCAGTTCGATTTCCAGGTCGTTAGAATGCCATCCTGAACGAAAAAGCACGGCTATGTCCTTTAAAGCCACCCCTTCTTCTCTTAATTCCAGTATCTTTTCCGCGACATAACGCGACTGGGAATTCTCGTCCGGGCAATCCAAGAAAACCGGCGCCACCCCTTCTGTTTTCTTCGTATAAAGGTGTTTTTCAAACTTTTCCTTGGCCCGCGCGATAACCGCGTTGGTTAAATTTAATATTGGCTGGGTAGAACGGTAATTTTCCTCCAGGGTAATGATCTTGGTATCTTTAAATATCTTGGGAAAATCGATGATATTCTTGAAATTCGCCCCGCGGAAAGAATAAATGCTCTGCGCGTCATCCCCCACCACCATTATATTGGAGTGATCCGCCGCCAAAAGGCAGGCTATATGCGCCTGAAGCTTATTTGTATCCTGGTATTCATCCACCATGATATATTTATACCTGGAAGATATGGCAGCGCGCACATCTTCGTGCCTGTTAAGCAGGTTCTTCAGGAATACCAGCAGATCATCGTAATCCAAAAGGGACTTCTGGCGCTTGTACTTACCGTACTCCTGCCGGATCTTCTTGATATCCTCGCTGAATTCCATAAACTGCGGGTATTCATCGTAAATTACATCGGAGAGCTCTTCGGATTTGTTCACGCTCTTGGAGATTATTTCCAGGATGGCGTGCTTGCGGGGAAAGCGCTTTTCGGATTTATGATACCCCATCTGCACCCTTACCAGATTGACCGCGTCTTCGGCATCCGCCTGGTCAAGAATGGTAAAATTATTGTCGATCTCCAGGAATTTGGCGTATTTTCTCAAGATCATATTAGCGAAAGAATGGAAGGTGCCCCCGGATATCTTTTTGCAGCGCTCATCCAAAAGCAGACTTGCCCTTTTAAGCATCTCTTCCGCCGCCCTGCGGGTAAAGGTAAGCAGTAATATCTGCTCCGGGCTGACACCCTGCTCGACAAGATAGGCCGCACGGTGCACAAGGACACGGGTCTTCCCGCTTCCAGCCCCGGCAATCACCAAATACGGGCCGTTGACTGAAGTAACCGCCTCAAGCTGGGCTTTGTTAAGCTCGTTCTTATAATCTATTCTTTTATACATAGGAGTATTTTACATTCTATCCCCTGGCAGGTTTATTGCAAGACAAAAGTTGGAGTAAAAGAAAAGGGGCGTTCGTTAAGGGTGCCTTTGGAGGCCGATGAGCTCTCAAAAGGCAGGACGCCCCTTTTGTGCGGGGAAATCTGATTTTATTTCGTCATCGCGACCGGTTCTCTTGCCTCTATCCTTATCTTCTCCAGAGATAATTGCATTTGTTGGGCCGTTTTACTGGACTCCAAAAGAGAAAGCATTTCTTTCAAGGACGGCTCCGTAGTCATTACCCTCTCCTCTTGCATCTTGAGTATATCCGCAATACAGGAAAGAATCTCCTCCATCTCCCTGCCCATTTCATGCCTTAAGCAGCAAGATTGCAGGTATTCTTTGATCCTTTCGCTCGAAGGAATTATACCGGCCTTAAGCATATTCCTGATCTGGAGCAAGGATTCATCAGGATCGATGTTTAACAAAGAAGCAGACGCAGTTATGCTGCTTAAGGCCGGTCCAGCCGCTGGCGCCTGCACAGTAACCGGCAACGCGCGGAAATCAATTCCTCCTTTATCTTGCGCGGGAGAAGATGATTCCTCATCTGCAGGCAGACGGGAGGCCTGAGCCTTGAACCTGACCACAACAATACCCTCTTCATCCTTCCCGTTATCTTCATTTATCGCATCGGCAAAAGGTTCCGCATGGTACTCGCCCCTCTCGTCATAATAACCGCCTTCGATAAATTCCCAGTCTGCTGATTTAAACAATCTGACTATCCCCGTAGATGCAAGCGGAACTCTATTCTTGATTTCATCGAGAGACTCCTGGCTGGCGACCTCCGTAGTAATTGTCTTGCCCGGCGGAAAAACCTTACCCACTTCTTCAAGGATCAACCTGGCAAACCCCCGGTTAAGATAAGACTGGTTGGTTATCCTGATGAAGCGGGCGTTGGGGAAATTCCCGGATGTAGTGCTTAACTCGAACATGCCGATATCTTCTCCGCGATCATTCTTCAACACAACAACTCTGTCCCAACCTTCCCCATCCTTATTCTGAACCTCGAACTTATAATCCTCCCCGTCTTTTCTTACTTGAAGGCCATCCAGTTTTCTCAAAGACTCGATCATTTGGGTATCTACCGCTGGCGAACTGGAAAGCTCCCCCTCGGCATAAGGCCCGCGCTTACGGGAAAATTCAACATAATCCCTCAAGCCCCGGATAACCGGCTGCAACTGTTTTTGCATATCCGGGGAATTCTTTTGCGTCAATGTATCTATCTCGTCCAATTCTTTGAGGAATTTATCGAGCATAACTGCGGAACTCTGCCAAATATCTATAAGCGCGTACCCGTCTTTGGTTATATTGTCGGCATCAAAATTCCTCCCCGTATTTACGGCCGCCTTGCGTAATCTATCTATTAAATCTTTATGTGGTGCTTCTGTAAATACTTCAATGAGGCTTGTTTCACCATCATTTGATAAAGGAGAGCTTGCCGCCGGGCTAAACACGCCTTTTTCCTGCATGAGCATGCGGAAATCAGGGCTGACCGCTAAATACTTAGCTACCTCCGTAGTCCTGTAGGCCGGGGAGAAATCGCTGTCCCTTAAAGAAAACAGGGAAATTTCATTCAACCCGTTCCCCTGGCCATTGCCGGACAGATCGGCAAAATTAATAAGCCAGGTTATGTCTATGCTGCGGCCGGAAGAGATCTGCTTATAAATTTGCTTTCTGGCATCTCTTAACGTATCCCCCTTGGCGCTCCAAATGATATTTTCGTGCGTGGCGTAATCCTTGGCATCAAGGACTCCGTAATCCGCCGTAATCACAAAACCTCTCTTAAGAGCCCTGGCGACCTGTTTTGACCAAACAGACAGATACGGGCTGAAGGGGACTTCCTGCCCCTCGTCTACAGAAGTAAGCCCCTGGACATAATCCTTCATCTCCTGGGTCGAAAGCTCTCCCAGCTCTTCCATAAAAGAACCGTCTTTGAGGCTGACAAAGACCTCGCGGAACTGGCCGTCCTGCTTTCTGATGATATGCACCGGGAAAGCATCCACCAATTCATTTGAAATAAACACCCCCTGGATCCCCTCTATCCCCTCTAAATCCTTCCACTCTACCTTGTCCGGGAAAGTTTCTACGCTTTTAGCCTGTATCGCTTTTAAATGCTCGCTTACATCAACAATTATATATTTAAGATTTTTATACAAGTCTTTCGCCCTGGGTTCCTTGCTTAGATACTCGAGTATATTCTTTGCCAGGGTCCCCCTGCCGGCGCCCATCTCGACTATCCGAAAATCCGAAGGCTCGCCCATTATCGACCACATATCCAGCAACTGGCTGGCCATAGCGTTGCCGAATTCGGCGTGTTCGGAGTCCGTGTCGAAATCCCTGGTTATATTCACAAACCTGGCGTAATAACCATAATCATTGTCATATAGCGCTGTTTGCATGAAATCAGCATAGCTGATCCTCCCTCCTGCGCCCTCTATCTGTTGTGTTATCTTTGCCGGCAAACCGGGGGCTTGGGCCCCTGATGTTTCGTCAACAGGCGAACTGGATTTAGCATTGATCATTACAAAATTATTAAACGGCATAGCATGAATAACGAAACCTGCGGAAGTAAAGACCTCGGTGAATGTGCTGCTGTCGGTAGCCGGCCCCGTAGAAATCAACGCTGCCCCGCCGTCTTTTAATACCCGTTTTATCTCTTTCGCCGCTCGGTTATAAAAATCTATGAGATTACTCGAACCGTTCTTCTGCATCTCCGCCAGATCGAACATCTCCGGATTAAATAAACCTATGCTTATCACGGTATCGAATTCATTGTCCTTAAATGGCATATCCTGCACAACCCCCGGGACAAATTCCCCCCGGCCGGCAAATTTCTGCGTCAGCCCGGGATGAGGATCCAAACCTGTTATATCTTTCCCTTGAGCTGAAAGATAAGTCGTTATATTCTCATTCCTCAATTCCCCGGTAAAGGAATTGGTCTCCATGCCGATATTAAGAATCTTTCCTGTGAGCAAGCTATCGGCTGATATCCCTATGGGATATACCTTGATAAAATCCAGCATAGTCTCCAGGGAAGCGGCATGCACGGAATACCCGCTGTCTCCCAAAGGAGAGCTAGAGGATACCGCATCCCCTAGATTGATTATCCCCCCCGGCGCAATCAATTTGAAATATTTCAGGTCTTCTCCGCGCATCGGAAGATCCATTCTGATAACAAAGAAATCATAACCGGTTACCACCCCGTCCCGGACGTGGTTCCTGATGATAAAATCCTTTCCGGAAACCAACCCGTGGTCTTTTATGAAAGCGTCTTTATCGAATAAAAGCAGCACCTCGGTCCGATCCGGGCTTATCGCATAGCTATCACCGCTTTTAGCGATCTCGAAATAATTCCCCTTGCCTAAATTATTTATTTCTCCCTGGATCATCCTGCCGCTGGCGAGCATCCCCAGGAAATTATCTATGGTAGTCCCGAGGATCACTATTTCTTTCCCCTTGGAGGTAAGCTCCTCGACCTTCTGCGCTAATT
>CAZNGC010000002.1:0-30565 GCA_964572435.1 uncultured Planctomycetales bacterium
CCTTCTGAAATCGGGGACACGTTTACCTGCACTACTTTCTGCGCCGGCATAACTAAAGAAATCTCTTTCGATACAGACCTTGAATTCACCATGGCGCTGTTTATAAGCTCGGATATCTCGCTGTTGCGGATCCCCTCCAGGAAAAACTTCCCCTCTACCGCGGCGCGTTTGCTGTCAAATAGCTCTTCGATAGCGTGGTTTATCGAGATTACCCTGGATTTTTCATCCGTAACGATTACCCCCTCGATCATGCTGTTGAAAATAGCCTCCAGATGCTGATTCTTCGTAGCCACCTCGCGGATCTTCTCTTCGATATCCTGGGCCATCTTGTTCAATGTCGCCGCGAGCCTGCCTATTTCATCGTTGGAACCCTGAAAAATCCTACGCGAAAAATCACCCTGGGCAAATCTCGAAGAAACACTGATTATCCGGTTAACCGGCCTGATCAACGCTTTGGATAAAACTGAGGCAAGGACAAAAGCCAGCCCCAAAGTAAAAACTAAACCGATTATGATCGTCCTCCTGACGGCGAACAAAACTTTTTGCACGCTGGTCAAGGGAAGCGCCAATCTTAATACGCCTGGGGCTGCGCCGGCCAGCCTCAAAGGAACAGCCAGATAAAGCATATCCACTTTAAGCGTTGAGGAATAGCGGATCTCTTTGCCAATCCCGCCTCTTGAAGCCGTAACCACCTCCGGACGATTAGCGTGGTTCTCCATATTCCCGACATCCCTAAAAGGCACTTCCGAATCGGCAAGCACTTTGCCATAGGCGTCTATTACCGTTATGCGCGAACCTATTTTCGCAGACAACCCCTTGCTTAACTTATCCAGGTAGGCCGGGCTAACCAATGAGGAAGGAACGGAGGAGATACTGTCTTCGACAAGGCTGGCCTCCCTGGCTAAAGAAGACTTGATCTCCTGCAAAGATTTCTCTTCCAGGTTCCTATCGAGGAAAAAAGCGATGAAACCCAGAGATATAAAAACCAGGGAAAAATAAGATATAATAAGTTTAAACCTGAAGTTAATGTTCATATTTATTTAGACTTAATAGCCAGGACTTTAATGAAATCCGCGCAATCTTCTATTTTGTCGGTAACACCCTCGAGATATTCAGCCAGCTGATAAGTCAACAACAGGCTGACCGGCTGCAGGTCCGCGTGAATAATCGCTTCGATCATCGCCTTCTTCTGGTCATCCGCCTGATGCTCAAGCCGGTCGATCTCCGCGCTGAGCGAAATCGCGTTCTTCAATTCATTCCTGGATAATGCCGCGATAGCCTCTTTCAGTTTGGATATGGAACTCACGATCAAATCCGTCCCTAATGAAATGTTATTCGATACGCCATCCGGGATATTGCCTTCGATAAAACCCAGGATCCTTGCCGCCCCGTTAGTCCAGTCGGCTATCTTATCCAGGGTTTTTACGAAATGCATGAGGTCCTCTTTATCCGGAGGAAGAAGCATTCCTTCGGAAAGCTGCTCAACCATCTTCGAACGCAATACATCCGCCTGATGCTCGCTCTGCCTGACATTTTCAATCGCGCTGGATTTGCCTTCAGCATCACCGCCGATAAAAGCCTTTACCGCCTCAGCGAAGAAAGTGACTGTTTTGTAGGTCTCTTCCACATGCTTCTTGGCATCCTGCAGTATAGACTGCTCTTCAGCCATGCTCAACCAGCCTAAAATATTCCTTATTTCTTTCATTATTACCCCCTTGTTAAAATTTAATAATTGCCCGGGCCATCCGTAACGCCACGTAACTTATTAAGCCTGAAATAAACGGAGTAGCCATCCAGCATAATATCATATCTTTCATTATCCGGAAATTAAGAACCCTGACCCCTTTAACCAAACCCACTCCGCATATCGCCCCGACTATGGAATGGCTGGTAGAGACAGGAATCCCGAAAACGGTATAAAGATGCACATTAAGAGCGCTGGCCAATTGCGCAGATAGAGCCATTATTGGGAGCAGCCGGGTGATCTCCGAGCCAACGGTCTCGATAACTTTATAACCCCAGGTTACTATCCCGAAGACTATAGCCACCCCTCCAAAGATCACGCTCATTTTTGGGCTAAGCACTCCCACCCCGGAAATTACCCCAACCGAGTTTGCCACATCATTAGCCCCCCAGGTATAGGCGACGTAACAACCGCTGGCAATAACCGAAAAGAACACTATCGGTTTTATAAATCTCCTGGATACAAAACGGTAGAATAAATTCTGTAATACTCTGAAAAAAATATACCCCAGGATTGCCGCGCCTACGGGAGTAAAAATCCAACAGGCAAATATATCCGAGAGCATCTTCCATTTAACCGGTGCCCCTATTGCCAGCCCCGCCCCCGCAACCGCTCCGACAATAGAATGACTAGTAGAAATAGGCATCTTCCAGTAAGTCGCCAGGACCCCCCAGACGCAGGCGGAAAAAGTAGCGATCAAGGCCACGTATAGAGAAACCTGCCTTTCCAGCTGGTCCAGCGGAACGATGCCTTTGCCGATGGTCTTGGTAACATAAGAGCCCTGCAGGAAGGCGCCTAAAAAACCGAATATCACTATCAAAATGATTGCCTGGCGTAAATTAAGTACTTTCGAGCCTACGGCCGTCCCTAGGGAATTGGCCGCATCGTTGGCGCCAATCGACCAACCTACCGCCAATCCCATAAACAAAATCAGGATAACCAGAAACAACACTCTTTAATACTCCTCTTCCGCCTCGAATTTATAACCGTAATTCTTCACCGTTACGATCATCTTCGCGGCGGACTTAAGTTTCTTGCGCAGAGTCCTTATATGCACATCTACCGTGCGAGTCTGGATTTCTATCGCGTGGTCATAGCCCCATATGGAATCAAGAAGATAATCGCGCGACAAAACCCTTCCCTTTGCCTTAAGCAGGGTTCTCAATAGCTCAAACTCCTTGGCAGTAAGTTCAACCGGCTTGTCCTTTACGCTCAAAGATATCTTGGCAAAATCTACTTTCAGCTCACCCGACTGAAAAACTTCCGGCAGGTTTTCTTTTTCTTTTGCCCTGCGCAAGACCGCCTTGATCCGGGCGATCAGCTCGCGCGGGCTAAACGGCTTGGTAATGTAATCATCCGCCCCTAACTCCAGGCCTACAACCTTATCAGATTCCTGGCCTTTGGCGGTAAGCATAATCACCGGTATCGACGATGTCTTGTTTTCTTTCTTCAAAGACCTGCATACCTCCAGACCGTCGATCCCGGGGAGCATCAAATCCAAAAGCAGGATATCCGGATGTTCACGCACTGCCAGATCCAGGGCATCCTCCCCATCGCTTGCGGAAATAACCCTGAAACCCTCCTTCTTGAGATTATACTCAAGCATCTTGACAATATCTTTTTCATCTTCAACAATTAAGATTTTTTCTCTCATCTTAACCTAGGGACGGTTCTCAACCCAAAGCTAAAGTGTCCCCTGCCTCCTTTTGTTTTTGCTTTTTAGGGGACAGTTCTGCTTTGTTTTCAGAACCGTCCCTGCCTTTACAAACGTTTACGCATATGCCGCAGACATAAGAATCAACCTGCCTCTGTTTCTGGAACTCCCTGAGCTTCTCAAAACATTTTACATGCTGGAAATCCGCAGGGTTATCCTTTATCGCCTGCGCAGGACATATTTTAACACAAGCCCGGCAAAAACCGCAATCTTCTTTTACCGGTTCATCCGGTTCGAGCGACATATCGGTCAATACAGTAACCAGGCGGAACTGGCTTCCGTATTCCCTATTTACCAGCAGATTGTTCCTCCCTATCCAGCCTAACCCGGCCAAAACCCCGAGTTTTCTGTGGGAAACGTGCGCGCTAAGTTTCTTCCAGTCGATAATCTGCGATGCGGGGATCGCCAGGCTTAAATACCCTCTTTTCTGTATGTAATTTCCGATCCTTAGCGCCAGCTGGTCCAAAAACATATTTACCATGCGGTAATGGTGGAAATACATCCTCGTGGGCGCTTCTTCGATCTCGGCCAAAGCGGCCCGGGAAAGCCCCACCCCCAGGCAAACAGCCCTATCCGCTTTTTCCAGGACCTTGGGAGAAATCAGAAACTCGCTCTTTATGCTTGTAATATCGGCCACGCCAAAAAGATCGGCCCCTAGGCCAAAACAGAAGTTTTTGAGCTGAAGTTTATTGTTTTTGGGCATCCGATTTCCTTAGATAAACCATAAGCAGTGAAATCGCGGCAGGAGTGACCCCGGAAATCCGCGAGGCCTGGCCCAAGTTAAGCGGCCTGAATTTAATCAATTTCTCCCTTATCTCGCGGGATATGCCGCTTAAACTACTGTAATCAAAATCATCCGGCAGCCTGATCTTTTCCAAATGCTTGAATCTTTCCACATCCCTCATCTGCCTCTGGATAAAGCCAGCATATTTTACCTCTATCTCAACCTGTTGCCAGGCGGATTCGGGAATTCCCGGCTTAAGCCTGTGTATCTGCCTCAAAGAATTTATATTTATCTGAGGCCGTTTCAGTAGCTCCTCCAGGCTTGTCAGCCTGCTTAAGAAAGCGGTACCCAGTTTTGCAAGCTTAGCGTTAACTTTCTTGCCGGGTTTGATACGCGTCTTTCTTAAAAAAAGCACCCCCTCTTTTATCCCTCTCCGCTTATTTTCTACTTTGCGGTAATCTGCCGATCCAAGCAGACCCAAATCAAACCCTGCCCCGCTTAAACGCAAATCCGCGTTGTCTTCCCGCAGGATAAGCCGGTATTCCACGCGGGAGGTAAACATGCGGTACGGCTCAAATGTCCCCTTGGTGGTAAGATCGTCGATTAAAACACCAATATAACTGCTGGCACGATCCAGGATAAACGGGTTTTTACCCTTTAAGCGCAAAGCGGCATTGATCCCGGCGACCAGCCCCTGCGCGGCTGCCTCCTCGTAACCAGTAGTCCCGTTTATCTGCCCGGCAAAAAAAAGATTCCCCACCAGTTTCGTTTCCAGGCTGGGAAAGATCTGCGTAGGCTCTACCACTACATGTTCAATCCCGTAACCAAAACGGATAACCCTGGCCTTTTTCAACCCGTCGATTGAACTCAATATCTTCAGCTGTACATCTTCGGGAAGACTGGTAGATATCCCGTTGGGATAAATTTCCGGCACGCCCAACCCCTCCGGCTCCAGGAATATCTGGTGTCTTGGCTTATCGCTGAATTTTACCACCTTATCCTCTATCGAAGGGCAATACCTTACCCCTGTAGATTTGATCTTTCCGGAATAAAGCGGCGAACGGTCCAGGTTAGAACGGATAACCCCGTGAGTCTTCTCGTTGGTATAAGTTATATAACAGGAAACCTGTTTTTGCCTGGGCTTTAGCGTGGAAAAAGAAAACGGCCTGGGTGCAATATCTCCATCCTGCCTGATAAGCCCGGAGAAATCTATCGTCTTCCTGTCAAGCCGCGGACAGGTCCCGGTCTTAAAACGCAGGAGATTAAATCCCAATTCTCTTAAATTATCCGCCAGCCCTATGCTGGCACGCTCGTTGATCCTTCCTGCGCTAAAATGCCTTAATCCTACATGAATCAAACCGTCCAGAAAAGTCCCCGGGCAAATAATTACGCATTTCGCGCCGAAATCCCCTTTTTCCGTGCGGACACCGATAACTTTGCCGTCTTTAACGATCAAGCTCTTTGCCTCGGCTTCTTTTACCACAAGGCCCTTTTGGGCTCCAAGCAGCTTGCGCATATAGCGGCCGTATTTATGCATATCGATCTGCGCGCGCGAAGACTGTACTGCCGCTCCTTTGGAAGAATTCAATACGCGGAATTGTATGGCGCAGGCATCCGCCGCTTTAGCCATGGCCCCGCCTAAGGCGTCGATCTCTTTTACCAGTTGGCCTTTGCCTACCCCGCCGATAGCCGGGTTACAGCTCATCCTGCCGATAGAAGTTATATCAAGGGTAAGTACCAGAGTCCTTGCGCCCAGGCGGGCGCAGGCCAGAGATGCTTCGATACCGGCATGGCCGGCACCGATAACCACCACGTCGAAGTTATTCATTCCATTCCAGGGACGGTTCTCAAAACAAAGGAGAAGTGTCCCCTAATTCTTAAGTTAGAAAATAATATTTTATACGTCTATTTACCTGGAGGAGGAAAAATGCCCAGATCAGCAAGAATAACCATTGAAAATGCCTGTTATCATATTATCACAAGGGGAAATCAAAAACAAACCGTTTTTAAGGACCCCACGGATTATCAAAAGTATCTTCTTTTGCTTTCCAGATACAAGAGAAAATATGGATTCAGATTATATTGTTTTTGTTTAATGCCCAACCACGTGCACTTAATCATCGAGGTAGACAAAACGAACAATTTGAATAAGATTATGCGCGGGCTAAATCTAAGCTATACATTATACTTCAACATGAGATACAAGAAGGTTGGGCACCTTTGGCAAGATCGTTTCAAAAGCAAGGTTATCGAAAAAGGCGCCTATTTGCTGGAATGTATAAAATACGTTGAAAACAATCCAATGCGCGCATCTCTGGTTTCCTCTATAAACGAATACCCCTGGAACAGCAATAACTATAAAGGAAACAAGATTCTCGACAGCCTATACGTTTTTTAGGGGACAGTTTTGCTTTGGGTTGAGAACCGTCCCTAGGTTAGCACTTAGAGTAACCGCAGGCATGACACTTGACACAGCCTTCTTCGTGACGCAGGGCGCCTCCGCAATCGGGGCAGACCCCAACGATATTCACTTGCTCGTTCAAGTCCGAAGCCTGCAGCTGATCATCATGCGAATGCTTCATCGGAATAACCATCGCCTCCGAAGAAACCATCGCCGCGGCCTGAGGGTTTACCAGGCGACGCTCGATAACCCGGGCTATCGCATCGGCGCAAGAAAATATCCTCTGCCCCTTCTCCCAGGAAGGCGACGGGCAACGAATATTGCGCAACTGTTCGATGATGGATTTAACTTCGACTCCGGCGCGGAAAGCCAAAGAAACCAGCCGCCCGGTAGCCTCCAGCTGGCTGGCAGCGCATCCTCCGGCTTTACCCATCTGGGTAAACAACTCAAACGGTTTACCGTCCTCGTCAACATTGATGGTAACGTAAAGGTTGCCGCAACCCGTGGAAACCTTGGTAGTCGTACCAATGATTACTTCCGGCCTGCGGCGCGGGGCAATTTCTTTCTTAACCTCCTGCACAGGTTTTGTTTCTTGCTTATCTTTAGGCTTACCGACATTCAATACCTGCTCTTCGCGGCTGTTATCTCGGTAGATCGTTATCCCCTTGCAATTAAGGTCAAAAGCTAGGATATAAGCTTTACGCACATCCTCGATACTTGCCTCATTGGGGAAATTAATCGTCTTGCTTGTCGCATTATGCACATATTTCTGAAAAGCGGCCTGCATGCGCACGTGCCATTCAGGGGAAATGTCGTGGGAAGTCACAAATACCCTGCGCACATCCTCGGGGATCTCTTTGATGTCCCTGATCGAGGCATCCTCGGCTATTTTTTCCATGAGCTGCTTGCTGTAAAAACCCCTCTCGCGGGCAACCTGTTCGAACAAAGGATCAACTTCAACCAATTTATCATTATCCATAACCTTGCGGTAATAGGATATCGCAAACAGCGGCTCAATACCCGAAGAACACGGACCGGCAAGAATACTAATCGTTCCGGTCGGGGCAATGGTAGTCAAGGTGGCATTGCGCATGCGCGAAGAACCATCTTTCTTGTCATAAATACTCCCCTTAAACGCCGGGAATACTCCTTTTACCTTACCTAATTCCAGGGATTTCTTGTTTGCCGTCTCCAGGATAAAAACCATCATTTTCTCCGCCAGGGCTACGGCCTCGGCGCTATTATAAGGTATGTCCAGACGGATCAACATGCTCGCCCAACCCATTACCCCCAATCCTATCTTGCGTGTAGCCTTGGTGGCTTTTTCTATCTCCGGCAAGGGGAACTTATTTACGTCAATAAGGTTGTCAAGGAAATGCACAGCCAACCCGGTAACTTCCTTGAGCCTTTCCCAATCGATTTCATAACCGGAACCATTCTTCCTCTTGCACATCCGGTCCAGGTTTATCGAACCGAGGTCGCATGATTCATACGGCAGCAGCGGTTGTTCGCCGCAGGGATTGGTACTTTTTACCTTTCCCAGCTTCGGAGTAGGATTATACTGATTGATGCGGTCGATAAAGATAATACCCGGTTCTCCGTTTTTGTGCGCCTGCTTGACGATCAAATCAAACACCTCTTTGGCGCTGATCTTCTGCACAGGTTTATGCGTATGCGGATCGATCAAATCATAATCCTCGCCGCGGGAAAGCCTGAACATAAACTCATCGGTAATGGCTACGGAGATATTGAAATTGTTGATCTGGTTGTTGTTTTCCTTGCAAGTGATGAACTCCATTATATCCGGATGGTCCACCCTCAAAATACCCATATTCGCCCCGCGGCGCGTCCCTCCCTGTTTAACCGCCTCGGTCGCCGCGTCATAAACACGCATGAACGATATCGGTCCGCTGGCTACGCCTCCGGTAGTCTTTACCACGGCGTTCTTCGGGCGCAAGCGGGAGAAATTAAAACCGGTCCCCCCTCCGGATTTATGGATAAGACTGGTGATCTTTAAGGTTTCGAAAATCGATTCCATCGAGTCATCGATAGGCAGGGTAAAACAGGCAGAGAGCTGCCCCAGTTCCTTCCCGGCATTCATCAGGCAAGGGGAATTCGGCAAGAATTCTAAATTGGTCATGATCTTAAAAAATGAGTCCTGGAGCTTCTTTACTTCCTGGTCTGTCTTGCCATATTGCTTGTCCGCGCTGGCGATGGCGCCTGATACCCGTACGAACAGCTGTTCCGGGGTTTCAATCAGTTTGCCTTCCGCGTCCCTGCACAGGTACCTGCGTTCGAGAACTTTTACGGCGTTGGGGGATAACTTCAGATCCATGTTTCACCTCGGTTAGATAGGAAGGTTAATGAAATCACTTCGAGCAATATAACAAAACGTTCCCGCGTTGTCAACAAAAAAAATTACAATATATAGTATAATTACATATTGGAATATACTATAGATTGTATTAAGAGCTTGCGGCGCCGGAAAACTGTTTGCATGACTCCCGGATAACCAATTCCGTAGGAAGCAGGATTCTTTTCGGCGCGTTCTTCTTCAATCCGATCAGGCGGTTCAATTCCTTGACGCTTTCCTCGGCCATACGGATGAGCGGCTGACGCACGGTGGTAAGGGCGACCGGCCCGTAAAGCCCGGATGGATTATCGTCAAAACCGACAATCGACAGGTCTTCCGGGATATTCCTGCCCAGTTCTCGGGCAACAGCCATTACCTCCAGGGCCATGGAATCGGATGCGACAAAAACAGCGGTTGCCGGGTCCGAAGCCTTGACCAGGGCTTCAGCAGCGCTCCTGGCCTGTCCGCGGGAATAATCGGTACGGAATATATAATCGTCCCTTATCTCTATACCGTTCTTCTTAAGCGCCCTTTTATACCCCTCCAGGCGCATGGCTGCCGCCTGGGTCAAAACATCTCCGGTAATATGCGCTATTTTCTTATGCCCCAGCTCGATCAGATAATTAACCGCATTCTCCGCTCCACCGCAGTTATCAACCGCTATACATGAAACATTCAGGTCTTCGACGTAATAATTGATTACGACAGCGGGGATATCTTTATCAAGGCTTTCTTCGAGTTGAGCACGGTTGCCGATAATATCGGAAAAGATCAGCCCGCCTATGCCGCGCAAAGGCAGGCTTGAACGCGCGTCTGTCAGGTGCAGAAGAAGGTCCAGTTTCAAAGCTTCGCACATTGTACCCACGCCGCGGATAATTTCGAGGGCGTAGAATGAATAAAAAACTCCTTCGTAGCGGGGAATGACCAAAGCTACGACATTGCTTTTGCCGGTAGCCAGGCGCTGGGCAAAAACAGAAGGCTGGAACTTCAATTCCTTGACCGCGTTCATCACCCGGACGCGGTTTCGTTCTTTGACTGAACCGACCTTGTTGATTACGCGAGAGACGGTAGTGATGGACACTCCGCTGGCCTTGGCCACATCCAATATGGAGGCGTTCTTAGAGGTAGTCTTTTTGGTGCGCGTCATCTATCCTGGATGAAGACTATTTAATACTGTCTCCAATTCTAAAAGCGGCGCTCTTCTTCTTTATATCACAGGCGGAAATATTTCCTCTCACCTGGATTACTTCAATTAACCCTATCGACTTTCCGTCGCGATAAACATTGAACGAATCCCCGTTCTTTACTCCAGAGGAAGAACCCATATCTATGACCACAAAGTTGCTATCCGGATTGACTGCCAGGACCCTGCCGGAAGAAACCTGCGCCTGTTCTTTAACGTTCTCCTTCTCCGCGTCAGGCTGGGAACGCACGACTATCGCCGGCAACTCTACCGATTCTTTATCTTTTTTCTCCGCGGTGACGGGCGCCGCTTTACCGCTTTTTATCATATCCAGATCATCCTTCAGAGAATCGACCTGGGAGACTCTTTCGGCAAGCATAGATTCCATTTCATTCAGGCGTTTCTCTACCGTAGACTTGCCCTCCTGGAGAGCCTGGATTTTTTTCTCCAAAGCTGCCTTGCGGCTGTTCAGGCTTTTCAGCTGCCTTGAAAGAACCAGGTTCTCGTTCCTGATTATCTTAAGATTATCCTGTATCTTTGCCTTATCATTCTTCTCCCTGACCACGTCTTGCGCCAGGCTGTCCATTAATTTCTGGTTATAATCCAGCTGCCTTAAGAGATCGGCCTTTTCATTAGTCAGGCTTTTAATGTCTATCTCCAGGGCGCCTTTATCCCTCTGCAATGCTTCGTTCTGGATCTGCAGGTTCCTCAACTCCGTGCGTATGCTGGACAACTGCATCTCCAGGTCGGCCTTTGACTTCAGCACGCTTGCCCAGTATGTATCCGAAGTATTGGCAACCGGAGCGGACGGCTCATCCTGCCTCTGTTCATATGCCTGTTGCCTCTTGGCGGCCTTGCTCTGCTGTTCGAGTTTTGCTACCAGTTCATCCCTGGCGCGCGAGGCCTGTTCAAATTTCTGCTGCAAATCGGCTAATTCCTGCGCGACCTTATCACGTTCGCCTTTCAAGGAGCTAAGCTTTCTCTGGTTATCCTTCAAATCCCCTTCCAGCTGGTTTATCTTGCCGACAAGCGCGGCATTTTCGCTCTTCAGATCATTGCGTTCGCGGACAAGCATCTGTTGCGAGCTGGTAGCCTGGATAAAAAGAAAAAGGCAGACTAAACAAAAACCTGCCAGGCCGATAATGATAAACTTTGCTTTTTGCTCCATAATCCCCCCTGTTATGGGTTTGCTTACTGGAAAGCAAACCATAGTTTTCTAACTTATGGCCTTGCTTATAATTGGGCAAATACTTTTTCTAAAACCAGACTTGCCGCGCCGATAGCCACGGCATTTTCCCGCAGCCGGGAATAAACGATTTTCAAGTCGCTGGTTGCTTCGCGGAAAGCCCAGTCCATAACCGTGGACCTGATTTTATTCAAGAATTCCTCTCCGGCCTCTTCAAAACCTCCGCCGATAACCACCACCTGCGGGTTAAGCAGATTCACCAAATAGGCGATCTTGATCCCTAATCTTTTGGCCGCCTTCTCCAGGACAAGCGAAGCAACCCGATTCTTCGCCCTGGCGGCGATAAAAACACTCTTTAAATCGGCTTCTTCCGGCCGGGCCGAAGTCAGGCTAAAAAATTCATCGGCCTGCTCCCTGGAATTAGACAAGGCTGCCCTTACGTCGTTAACGATCCCCAAATCCACATCCCAGCGTTTGACAAGGCACGGCTGGTTATCCGAACAGGTAAGGATATCCTGTTCTTTATAGTTATATACCGAAACCTCTCCGGCGTACCCCTGGGAACCGCGGTAAAGCTCCCCGTTAATCATCAAACCGCAGCCGACGCCGCTGAACATATAGAGGACATTCTTGTAACCGTCTTCCAAATCCAGCCAGTATTCTCCGAAACAGGCGCTGGTAGCGTCATTCTCGATAAGGGTAGGCAGGTTAAACTCTTTTTCCATCAAGCCCCTTAAAGGCAAGTCAACCGAAGCGTAAGTATAATAATGATCCATCTTCTGCGGCCAGTGGATGGAACTGTCTTTTTTATTGATCAGGCCGGCGACTCCCACGCCAATCCCCCTGATATTCTCGGCGTACCCCTTGGAACGCCTGAGTATCTCGCGCACAATCTCCAGGAGGCTCTCGGAGACTTCTTTCACCGAAGTGTTCGGGCGGGCAATCTGGGTTTTGGTGATAATGTTCCCTTTCAAATCTACGAGCAGGCCGACCATGTTCGTCAGGTTCAAGCCCACCCCGACGGCAAAAGCAGCCCGCGGATTCAAATCCAGCAATACCGGCCTGCGCCCGCCTTCGGAAACATCCAGGTCTTTTTCGTAAACAAGCTTATTTTTTATGAAATCGTCGATGTAGTTGGAAACGGTAACCACGTTTATCCCCATTCCCTGCGAGATATCCGAACGGCTTACCGGCCCGCGTTTCCTGATTATGTCAAATATTTCAATGTTGCGTTTTTCTTTTTCGCTAAAGGTTTCTTTCTGCAAATCTAACGTGTGCATGAAATAAAAATACCTTTCTCCGTGGCATACACCCGGCTTTAAATGATCAGCCGGTGTGCCGCTTTCTGCGGTCTACACCCGGCTCAAAAGGATGAGCCGGTGTGCCGCTTTCTGCGGCAAATAAGAGAAAATATTTATCTTATTTATACTACTAATGAGAATATAAGTCAAGTATTTTCAAGAGAATCTGTTAATTTTAAGGATGGAGACCGCGGTAAAAGGCGCTGTCCGGGAAAAATCATCAGCGCAGCGCCAAATCTAATAAACATCCACCATAATAAAGGCGATGTCGGTTATGCCCGCGGGCGAAACAACCACTAAATTTATTTCCTGCGTCCCCGCGTCAGGATAGGCAACCTCGATGCCCGCGTCGGTTGCCGAAGGAATGGCCCCGCCTAAGCTTCCCGACCAAAGATACTGCACCTGGACCTGGTTACAACCGCTTTCCGGCATATTTGCAAAAACAGAAATCCTGGATTTCTGCCCCCTTTCCAGGATAAACCCGGAAACCTTCAAATCCGACCTGCCCATCTCAACCGGGACCTTCCCGTTTTTCAAAAGCGTATCCAGGAATATCTTTAAGTTATAATCAAGCGGCTTGCCGGCCTCAACCTCTTTCAGCCTGTCTTTAGCCCGGGCGGTTAACTGCATGTATTTATCACCTACGTTCTTCAACATGGCATCATAATAACCTTTTGCTTTTGGAAAATCCCCTTCCCATTGCGCCAACAAACCAAGCTGGTAAAAGCTGGAAATTACCTGTGGGCTGAATTCAGCCTTGGCACAGAGTTTTTCAAAACCCTCCCTGGCCTTGCTGATATCCCCTAACGCATAGGCATTGATCATCGCGATCTTATAGACAGCTTCATCAAAATGCTTGCTATCCGGATAAAGCTGGATTAACTGGGAATACAATCCTGCGGCTGCCTTATAATCCCTAAGCTTCTCTAAATTAAAGGCGCGCAGATAGATCGCGTCCTGGTTAAAAATATCTTTCTGGCCAAGGCCATCTATCCTGGCATAAACTTTTTCCGCGTAAGTAATATCATACAACCCTTGGGCTTTACACACAAAAACCCCAGCTATCCCAAATAACTCCGGCACAAGCTTCTCAACCGGCATTGACTTGGATATCCTTTCCATGTAAATATCGTACACCGTCTCGGCCAAATCCAGGTTCCCGTCTTTATAAAAACCTTCCCCGACTTCCTTCAACCCGGCATCGCTGATTTTACCCGAAGCAAGCTTATCCACGTAAATCTTATAAACCAAACGCGCCCCGGGTTTCTCATCAGATGCCAAAAGCTGGTCCGCCACGTCTTTTATCAACGCCGGATCATCGGTCGAAGCGGCATAAGCGTTCACGTCGGATATAAGCTCTTCCAACCCCTGCTCCCCGAAAGTATTCTGCTGGTCGCGGTAAAATTTCCAAAGCAAAAGCCTGCTCTTTAGCTTTATAGGGCTGGCGGCATCGGCTTCCCCCGCCGCCTTCCCGGCGCTTTCCAATATCTGATCCCGGTAGTTGTTGCCTTCGGCAAAATAATCATCCCATAGCTGTTTTTCTTCGAGATATTTAAGCTGGGTGTAACGGGTAAGCGCCTTATAATAATCGACGCATCCCGCTGCCAATTTATCCTTATCTTTACGGCTATTCAGGAAATCGAAGAATTCGTTATAACGGTTATCCTTGAAATATTCGTTCTTCAGGTTATCGATATCGGCACACGAGGAAACCCCCGGGACAGGTTCTCCGGATGCGGCATAAAGAGCCGGAGTGAACATGAGCAGACAAAAAACAAATACCGCCAATCTTACCTTTTTCATGGATACCTTCCTCCTTTGTTCCTAACCTTTTTTCCTGGGGTGAGCCTTTTTTAATACCGGCTTCTTCCAAAATTCCCTGATTACATAATAAGCTTTACGCGGTATGCGCTTATTGAAAACCTGCCCGCCGCTAGATGCGGCATCTCCGGTCTCCTCGCCCAGGGCCACCAGCCCAAACCACTCTTCGTTCATGTTCATATTCGCCTGGGCGCGAATATCGAAATAATAGCTGCCGTTGGACCAGCCTGCTTCGGTATCATGCACCTTCCAGCTATCCGGATTGTCCGAAGAATGTTTCCACCATTCATCCGTCCATTCGAAGATTGTCCCCCCGATACAATTTCCGGCGCCATTCCTATTCCCGGAGAGATTTTCGTAAATCTGCATCCACTGCGACTCCAGGAAAAACGCCTGCATATTCTGGTCTTCTTTTTTCAGGTAGGCGTCGTAACAATCCGCGCCAAACTCAGCCAGGAGCAGCGGCTTATCGAATGTCATACGCAGGGACTTAAAAAGATTGCCGAAGGTTTTCCCGCGGTAAATGATGCAGCCCACGAAATCCACATCCTGACAGTATTTATCGGCCGAATCCAGGCCTACCAGCTCCCCATTCCCCAGGCCCACCGGGTGGTTCGGATCAAGCCTATGCACCTGCATGGACACATCGTTAACAAAAGAATAATATATCTTTGCCCTCAATAATTTCTGTTTTTGTGGGTCGGGCTCGGCGTCAACCTCGTCGCTCGACCACGGGTTAACATGCCCAAGGCAGGAATAGTTATTTTCGTTACCCAATATCCAGGCAAGGATTCCCGGCTCATCTTTATAAGTACTGACCATATCCAGCACCTGCCGCATTACCCTTTCCTGGAATTTCTTATCGCCGTAAAAAGGACAGGGGTACTCCCAGAAGCCTAACCAATCCCCCATGATCGTGCGGATCCCGTATAATTTATATAAATCCCCGATTACTTGTTTGACTTTCTCGGGATCCTCGCCTGCCTGATAAAGACGGATGGTGTTAACCCCCATCTCCTTCATCAATTTACCGTCTTCAATCCACGGCTTAGCCTTATCGCTCCACCAATCATATTCATGGTTCTTGCCCGCGGGGATAGGATTATAACAAACCCCCTTTACGATATAGGGAGAACCGTTAACTATAAGACGATAATCCTTATTCTTCAACTTCTGGATATAAACACCCTGCCTTGGCTGGCACGCCGAGAGCACGAACAAAAACAAAAAGCTACAGGCCACAAGCATAAAATGCCTGCAACCTGTAGCTTTTACCTTAGGGACGGTTCTTAAAACAAAGCTAAACTGTCCCCTAACAGGGGACAGTTTAGCTTTGAGTTGAGAACCGTCCCTGACAACCTTATTCGAACTTAATCTCATCCAGATAGAATGTGGCGCCTTCCGGGTTGTTGTCCACGTTGGTCGCCCAGGCAAAGCCTCCGATGATATAAGACACATCTTTGCCTTTCAAGTCAATGGTATACTGCGTCCATTCTTTATTCAAAATAACCGGACCGATAGTAGCGCTGTCGGAATCCGAGAACTCTCCCATTATACCACCAACCTTGAATTCTTCAATACGCTCTCCGCCCTTTGCACCGCGGGCCCAAAAAGTAAGCTTCGCGGCTTTAGAAAGGTCAAAACCGGCATCGATATTCCCCCAGTTGTTCGCCGGGTTCTGCCAGAATATACCCGCCCAACGGGCGCCCTGGGTAGCTTTACCGCTATAGATAATCTTAACACAAGTATCCCCCAGATAAGCGTCTTCCTTCGAAGAACCGTCGTATTTTATATCTCCATAATCACCCATCCATCCGGAAGGGATGAAATGATTGGCTATGGATGAACGGTCGGCGTAAACGTAAAACGGCATGGCTTCCTGTTTCTTGCTTTCCGGTTTTAAAGCCGGGTCCACCTCGAATTTTATATCATCGATATAGACCGTCGCGCCTTCAGGGTTCAGGTCCGCGGTAGTGGTCCAGCCGAACGCGCCGTTGACATAGGAAAGATCCTTACCCACCAGGTTAACCGTATATTGTTTCCAGGTATCGGTTAACTCAATCGGCCCCATCTCGACCGACAGGGAATCAGGATAAGTCCCCTTGATCCCGCCGACCATGACCTTCTGGAGCACTTCTCCGCCCTTTGCACCGCGGGCCCAGAACGTGAGCTTGTTCATCCCGGTCAGGTCAAAACCACCCTTCTTATTCCCCCAGTTGTT
This sequence comes from uncultured Planctomycetales bacterium, assembly GCA_964572435.1. Lineage (GTDB taxonomy): Bacteria > Omnitrophota > Gorgyraeia > Gygaellales > Profunditerraquicolaceae > UBA6249. The sequence continues at coordinate 16,649 of CAZNGC010000002.1, forward strand.
CGCCGGGTTCTGCCAATAGACACCTGCCCAACCCTGATTCTGCGATTTCTTGCCGCTGTAAATAAACTGAATACTGGTCGTTCCCGCGTGCGGGTTATCCGCAGCCTGGTCGTTCATTTTGATATCACCGTAATCGCCCATCCAGCCTGAAGGGATATAATGGTTATCCTTGGCGTTCTTATCCAAGTAAACCACGAATTCCTTGGGGCTGGCGGCCTTATCCTGCGCCATCGCGGCTACGGGCACCGCAAGGATCAAGGCCAAAACTACCACCAATAACTTCCTCATCTGTACACCTCCTGTTTTTACTCCAGCTGTTGTTTTAAACTAAGCTCATTTCCACTTTTTCTGGTACATATAATAAGACTTGCGCAATTGCCTCAAAAAAGGGCTCAGTTTCCCATCCCCCTGGCCGGACATACCCAACCATTCCTCATGCATATACCCATCCGGGAAAGGACCGCTCCACAATCCCTTATAATCATGAATTGCCGGCTCATAAGCCTTCCACCATTCGTCAAGCCACTCAAAAACCACCCCGCCCAAAGCAGTGCCCGCGCCCCCGGAAAAAGCCATGTTTGCCTGGATATCCTCCCATGAACCGGCATGGTATTGGGCCTGCATCTCCTCGGACTCATCGTTATTCTTGCCTTCGGCATAAGCCGGACAGCCGAACTCGGTGATAAACGCCGGCCTATCCGCCTGCTCTTTAACCTGTTTCCAGAAAGCGCCGAAACCGTATTCCCCACGGTAAGCGTTAGTGCCGAATATATCTATATCCGGAGCGTACTTGCCGAATTTATCCAGAAAAAGAATATCCCCGCTGCATATGGCTACCGGATGATCCGGGTCGATAGACTTGATGATCCCGGCCACTTCGTTGGCGAACGTAAAAAAAGCCTCCGGTTCCTCGTTAGCATTACAGGCATAACCATAAACATTTTCATTGCCGAGTAACCAAAATAAAACATACGGCTCATTCTTGAATTCATTGACCATCTGTTTTACCGACTCGATCATATTCTTTTTATGCGTTTCATTCTTGTAGTCGGTACCGGGGTTCCATGGGGCGCCTGAACCGATTGCGTATTTGCCCAGGAAATCCCCCACGATCACGCGTATACCGTAAGTTTTATAAAGGTCGCGCATCAGGTCCTTATTTATCTTTAACGGATGATGGTAAAGCCGGATAGTATTGACTCCCATATCCTGCATAAGCTTGAAATCACCGACCGCCGGCTCGTCCGCGTCCTGCAGGTTATTCCTGTTCTTGTCGACAAAAGAATCGTATGGCCCATCGATTTTGCCGTTCTTGTTGAAATCCTCCTCCATCCAGTTACCCTGGGTCCCCTCGTCAGGCGACTGCCCGACTTTGGTCGGAGCATAGGTAATGCCTTTAATAACATAAGGCTTGTTATCCACCAGCAATTGCCAATCCCCGTTATTATACTGTTCCAGGCGTACTTTGCCTTTGCCAATTTTCTTCTTTACCCCGGAAGATTCAGCTGTAGGCTTAAGCTTATCCGCGTCTTTTGCTTCCCAATCAACCTTGACAAACTTCCCAGGATTGACTATGGCGGTATCGTTGAGGATATCGTTATCGAAACCGTTGAGTATCTTGATCTCCGCGCCATCCAGTTTATAGCCTAAATGCGGGTTGCGCCGCAGCAAGAAATTAATCTTGGCAATAGCTGCCGGGCCGACATACCAGGGGGTATGCCAGTAGGTCCAACCGTAGCTTGCCGGAAAATGCACCACGATAGAATAATAACATTTTACCGCCTGGGTAATCAGGCCGGCCCGCTCAAGTATCTGCCCCGTGCAAAACAACCTCACCCCCTGGGGCTCGCTGGAAGTAGTCCATTTCACGAACGCCGCCTGCAGGTCGGGGGAATAAAGAAAATCCCAGGCGTCGCCTTCCAGCCTGTTTTCTTTGATCACCTGTTTAAAAACAGGGTCCTTTCTCACCGAACTGCTGTTAGGATAAACACCCTCCCCGACAGCGGCAATCAAACCTGCCTGGTCATTGATTACATACTGATAATCCTTTGTCCCGACGTTCTTGAATTCCCCATACCTGGCATAATCCACGACATCTTCTTTACCGGGATCCGCCAAGGCAAGCCTTGTCGGGATTTGGCTGACCTTTTTCTTCTGCTCCACCTCGATCGAACCTGTCTCTATCTTTTTTATACTCTGTTCCGCGGCCAGCCTGATCGACCAAAACCACCCGCGGGGATCCCATGCCTGGCCGAAAGAATATTTGTCGATAATAGCTTTGAATACTTTTTTCGCGTCATCGTTTTTCCCCTGGCGCATCAGGCTTTCCGCCTGGATAAAATAACATGTGGCCACGTCGTTCAAAGCCTGCACCGCCTCGATCTCTTTTTTGTTCTTGGGAAGGGCGGTCAACGAAGCCTGCTCTTTTGCCGCCTGCTCTTTGTAAAGATCGATACACTCCTGGGTATATTTGAAAGTATTCTCCACATCGCGCTTACCGTGGGCAATCCAGGCCTTGGTAGTCAAGACGCCGGAGGAAATTTTTTCCTGAGCAAACACGGAACCGCTTGCGATAAACATCCCGATTAATACCAGCAGAAAATTGCGCATTATCCTACCAAAGCCCCCTGGGTGACCCCTTTGACGATATATTTTTGCATCAGCAGATAAATTATGATAATAGGTAAAGCCGTGATAGTCAGGCCGGCCATAAGCAGAGGATAATTAGTGACGAACTCCCCCTGGAACGTCTGTAAGGCGACCTGCAGAGGCATGAATTGACGGTTATCGAAAATAATCAGCGCCAGTATATATTCATTCCACACAGCCAACGCGTTAAACACGATCACAACCGCCAGTACGGGTTTGGCCAGCGGAAGGGCGACATGCCACCATATCCCTATCTTGGAACAGCCGTCGATACGGGCAGCGTCTTCCAGCTCTTTGGGCATCTTGTCGAAAAACGTCTTAAGCAGGAATATGCTTGTGGAAAGCCCCACGTTGATCATACACAAAATGTAACCGATAGGGGTATTCCTTAAATGCAGCTTATTCAGCAATACGTAAAGGGCGACAAAACTCCCCGGGATAGGGATCATCATCGCGGCCATGAACATGATGAATAGAAACTTGCTGCCGATGAATTTCAGGCGGCTGAACGCGTACGCGGCCATCGAAGAAACGATCACTATGCCGAAAACTACTGAAACGGTATAGAGGATGCTGTTGAAAAAATTCCTGCCGAAGCCACCCTCCTTCCAGGCCAACACATAATTTTCAATCCTGAACTGGTGCGGGATCAGGGAGATATCCCTGAAGATCATATCCTGGGTCTTAAGGCTGGAGGCGATCATCCAGAGCAAAGGGTAAAGACAGGTAATCGATACGCTGATCAGAAAGATATGTATCAGTGTGTTTATCGCCACTTTCTTGCTTTTATAATAAAACGCGTGTTTCATCGTCTTTAATGCCCTTTCTTGGAAAAACGGTATTGGATAAACGAGATCGCGATCAAGACCATCCCGAAAGTAATCCCCTGGGCGCAGGCATAACCGAAACGCGAAGAACCGCGCATAGAGGCAAGGATCCTTAACACCGGCACCGAAGTATGCCCGGCGAACTCACCCCCTACAAGGCTGACGATCAACACAAAGACCTGCATCGTACCCAGCACGGTAAGTATGGCGACCAGAACCATGACCGGTATCATCAAGGGTATGGTCACCTGCTTGAACGACTGCCAGGCGTTTGCCCCGTCCACGCGCGCCGCCTCATAAAGCTCGCGTGGAATAGTCTGCAGGCCGGCAAGGAAGATAAGGAACCCCCAGCCGAACCCCTTCCAGCAGTGCACAAGGGCTACCGTGGTAAGCGCGGTATTCGGGTCCGACAGCCAGTTGTGCGCAAATGCTCCCAACCCCATAGAAGAAAGCATGCGGTTTATGATGTTGGCTCCGTCAATGTCATTGATGATAAAACGCCAGGCCATCCCTACGACCACTTCCGAAAGGACCGGGGGAATAAAGAAAATCACCCGGTAGAAATTTTTCGCTTTTATTTCACGGTCGCAGGCCCAGGCAAGCATAAAGGCCAGTATATTCTGGAAGGTAAGAGCGATCAGGGTAATATAGGTGGCATTCCACATCGACTGCCACCAATTCCGGTCCTGAAAAAATACCTCTTTGAAATTCTGCAGGCCGACAAAAGTCTTGCTAAAAGATATGCCGTCCCAATCAAAGAGCCCTAACTGGAAAACCCAAATAAAAGGAATTATATAGAATATGGAGAAAATCGTTACCGCAGGAAGTATAAAAGTATAATTTTCTAAGGCGCTTTTTATCTTCATCTGGCTTTCTTCCTGGCCATTTCACGTTCTTTGATCTCCTGGACCTCCGCGGCCACCTGTTCAGGGGTCTTCTCGCCGATAATAATAGACTGTATGCCCCGGTCAAAAGCCTCGATCACCAGGGAAAATTCCGTAATACCCCAGATATTCGGGTGAGTCGCGAAATCCATCCCACGGGCAAATTGCGCCAGTATCTCAGGTATCTTGGTCAAGCTGTTCTTGTTGGCCGGAAGGTTATTTGTAGCCTGGGATAAATACGCCTGTTGATCCTGATCGGTAAGCCAGGTGAGGAACTTTACCGCTTCCTCTTTATTCCTGGAACGGGCATTCACCATAAAAGAAGAGCCCGCCCCGCCCCAGATCGCCATAGGGTACCGGTTGGACGCCTCCGGCGGCAGCATCGCGCCGTATTCAAGCTGGGGGTTCATCCCCTTATAAACATTCACGCACCAGGATCCGTTAAAAGCAAAAACAGCTTTTTCATTCGCGAAAAGCTGTTCTGCGGATTTATTGATCATCGTAACTAACCCTTGAGCCAAGACCCCGGATTCCTGCATCTGCTTAAAAATTGACAGTACCTTGATCCAGTCGGGATCGGTATAAGGAACATCCCCCTTGATCGTCGCCAAGACCTTGTCTTTTCCCATAATGTTGAAGGCGTAATTATTCGCCAGGCAGTCGATCATCCACACCTCGCCCCAGCCGGAAACCAGACCCTGCATGCCGGCTGCCTTGATCTTAACACCCATATCCAGGAACTCCTGGAGGGTTTTAGGCGGCTTATTCGGATTAAAACCCAGCTGGCTTAAAAGTTTCTTATTGTAAACCATCTGGATAGTCATGATATCTATGGGCACGGCGTAGATGCCGGGTTTTATCCCATAACTATTGCCCTCCGTGAATTCATTCACCGCCAGGGCCTTGGGGAAAAACCTGTTTTTCCAACTCTGATTATCCGCATCCATATAAGAAGTGACGTCCAGGATATGCCCGGCCCTGATAAAAGAAGCGAAGTCTCTCTTCTCGCCCAATATCCCGAAAATGTCAGGAAGATTCACCCCCTGCGCGGCGGCGCGTATCTTCTGGGAATAGGCGTCGGAGGGAGCGTATAACTCAACGTTCACCTTAACCCCGGGCAATGCTTCATATTTTTTTGCCAGTTCCTGGAAGGTCGCGTCACGATCGGTCATCCAATGCCAGACATTAATGGCGGGTTTTGTTTCTGCTTGGCGGCTGGAACATCCTAATGCTGAAAATAATACAAAAATACCCAAAAACGCGTTTCTAAGCAACATCCTTATACTCCTTGCCCAGAAGGGCACACCCGCGCAATTCCTTATAAGCGCGGAGTGTTCCGTTTAGTAAGAAATTGTTGTTGGAATGGATTCAAAAGACGTAATGTAAAAATTTAACATAATTTTTCTCCCTGGTCAAGGCTTTTTGTTCAAAAAAATCAAGTTTTGAACACCCGGGATATGCCCATCAAATCAGCTTTTTCCAGCTCTACCCCCAACTTATAACTTCCATCTTCCGCCTTTTTTACCCAAACCACCTCTCCGCGGGTATATAATGGATCGCCGCTATTCTTGATTTCCAGCCAGATTTCCAGGGCAGTATGCAGTTTGAGCGCCTCGGAAACGGCAAGACCCAAACCCTTGGCACTGACATCCTGGGTATTGACCGTCCCTTCTTCCCCGGTATCCAGGTTCAAATAGCGGGCGGATAAATTAACAGAAAAACGTTCGAATATCCGATGATCCTCCGCGGACTCCCTATCCTGCTCTTGCCGCTGAGAGTCCGCAACAACAGAATTACCGGAAGCCGCATCCATAACCGGCGGCGAACCTGCCTCCGGCCACCAATTCCTTACCATCGCTTTTGACAAATTATGTTGCACGAAACTATAGATTTTCTCCTTATCCGCATCTCTTAACCTGCTGAAATAAAGCCCGTAATGGTTGACGCCGTCCACAACTTTAGCCCAGGCCACCCAAACTTCAGCGTCAAAAGTACATTCGCCGGATAGCTTTAAACTCATTCTGACCGCGGTATCCTGCGGAAGCTTAGCCCCGGAAACAACGCCCATCCCCTTGTAATTTATATCCCTGACCTGGCAAAATACCTCCTCCCCGGCCTGATCCAACTTAAGCCTGGCCTGCTGGTTTATCTGCCATCTGGGAAATCTTCTGTGCTCGTTCATTTCTTGTTATTATACCATAATATTCCGGATTCTCTTATTCCTTCCGCGGCCGTACTTTGAACAAGGCCGGAATCCCATTCTATTCGATTTAGCATTCCTGCTATGTACCTTCTTCTTCTGAGCAACCTGGGATATGTTTCAGGAAAAGTATCTCTCGCGTAATCCAAGACTTTCCTCGCTAACCCGGGAAAATCTTCCACGCTAAGGTTATCAAACCTGGCGGGGAACCCGCCTATCTTATGGATATCTTGGAGCTTGAACTCTATGCCTACCAACATCTTCAAAGACTTCTCCATCCCTTTGACCGAAGAAGGATTCAATACGCGGGAAATAAGCCATGCCCCGCCAAAAGGGGCTGGAACCAATAATGGCGCGATGAAACGCTTCCACCCGGGAAGGGGCAAATCCGAATAAATAAACCTGAAGATGAACACTGGCAACAACCTGGCCGCGGCCACGATAAAAGCCACCCCCGACAAAGTTGTCCAGCTGGCAATCTTTTCCAAGCCGGCCAGGTCAATCTTGCCCAATTTATCCAAGAATGCCCCAAATAAAGCAACCAGGCTCGGCCACTTTACAACAGCCAAGACCATATCCACAAATGCCAATGTTATTGCCAGCTTCTTCAACGGACGGGATGAACTCCGCAGCATCTCGGTATTCTGTTCTTTGACATATTTGTTAAACCTTTTCATTTTTCTTATGCCAATAAAAGGATTGAATGAAGACGGGATGGTTTTTAACCAAAAGTACAGATTCCTACCCAATAGCCGCTGCCAAGTCCGCGTATTCACCGATGCCCCGACGGGAGAACTGCCGGAAAAAGGACAGGTTATCTTGTTTTGCATAAGGGCCAGTAACGCCTTATCAACCATCCTCTCCAGTCTGCGCGAACCAAGCCTTATTTCATAACCCTTGCTCAATTCCTCGCTGGCCAAATATGTCTGGTACGCCGTCACAAAATATAATTCTTTATCGGAAGCGCTCCATATCCACGCCCCGTATTGTTCATCCAGCCTGCCTGCTAAGGATAAAAGGTTTTCTATATCGATCTTATCCGCCGGCATGCCTAAATATGCCCCTGCTTTAGAACGGAAAAAATCCTCCACCTCAATAAACTGACTGAAACGCGGGGAATCATAGCTATCGATAACAATCTCCCCCCGGAATCGTTCATCAAACTGATCGTAGGAACCGTCAATACGCAACACCTTCTTGCCGGCGCGGCTAATCGCGAGCAGATAATGCGCCTCATAATCGCCCCTGCCGGTATATAAAACTATTTCATTCTCCAGATATACGCCATTTAACGAAAACCGTGGAATACCAAAACCCAAGGACAGCAATTTGCCCAATATTTTTGAAACTATCAAACAATAATATTTCTTGTATTTAAACTCGAGAAGGCCCCTGCTTCTTAATATAGCAAAGAATATTTTACTAAAATCCGGGGACTCCAATATGGAACATACGCCCCCGATGTCAGGATCCGATACCAAGGGAGAATACATAATCCCGGATTTGTCAGAAAAAGAAACCGGAGAGCTGACAATATCTATTTTACCGATGCGCCTTTGATGTCTTTCTTCTCCAGAGAATTCGGTATTCAAGAAAACGCTGGTTATTTTCTTGGCCTCTTCTAATGAAACGAATTTCGCTCCCAAGGCCAGGATATTGGCATCATTATGCTGACGAGTAAGCCGAGCAGCTTCTTCGTTATAACAAAGCGCGGCCCTTACGCCCTTGAATCTATTGGCGGCTATACTGATACCGATACCCGTAGTGCAAATAAGAATACCAAATTCATAATCCCTATTAACTATGGCTCTTGCTACCTTCTGGGCAAAATCAGGATAATCACAGGAGGCTTCGGAATACGTTCCGGCATCTTCCATGCCATAACCCTTATCTCTTAAATATTCAATCATTTGCCCTTTTAACAGGAGTCCGCCGTGATCTGAACCGATAATAACGGATTTACTTTTCGCCTTTGCTTCTTCCACTGGGGAACTGCTTCCGCATATATCTGTTCTCACGCACTTATCACTGATTTCAAATAGACTATCCTGGCAATGTTCAATATCGCGATAGTCTAGACAATCTTCCAATGTACGGTAACGCGATGAGCCAAAATTGTCATTGCCGCCCCTGTTGCCGTATGGCTGGCTCAAAGATACCATGATTTTACTTTCCGTGTAATCAAACGATTTCGCTTTCTTAATGGCATGCTTAACTCTACCCATTACAAATTCCTTAAATCCGCATCCTGAATCCGGATTCCAATCTTTTATACTTTCAAGCATCACCAGATTTCCTTCGCTGACATATCCATCCAATATCCGCTGGTATGATTCCGAATAAGCGCCTGGCCGTGAAAGTATCTCCCTTTTGTTTTTGTTTTCCGTTATTTCGATGACCAAAGGCAGGAAATATTCGGCAAGTATATAATAGGACTGTTCATCGCCACCTGCCATTTTCTGCCAAAGATCTTCCAGCTCAGATTCCTGAAGCTTGGTAGAGACAGCGAACACACGGTTTACATAGCGGCTGTAGCCGCCGTGCGAACTTGTTACCCTAATCCTGTCTTTAGCTGCTTTTGCTTTTTGTGCCTCCCTGGCAGCCGATTTATTTATTTTTTTAAGCCATCTTGCCTTCAATATGGCCGCGATCGTAACCGGAGCAAGCGCCACTATGCTTACCGGCACTTTTTGAACCGGAAGGCCTTCCTGCTGCATCAAACTGTTAGCCGTAAACAAATTATCATATACCCTAAAGATACTTACCGGCCGGGCTCCCTTTGGCCTGTGTATCCCATACAGATCATCAGGATAACGCAGCCCGAATTCATCGAGCAGCTTTATCTTCAGTTCAGCTTCCCGCTTTTTCTTTTCCAGCCTTTTATTCAAATAGTCAGTGATCGATCCCGCATCCCAAGCGAACATCCTAACCTGCAGATCTCTCCAAACGAAATCCGGGAATACCCTCTTCACTTCTGAAAAAGTAGCGTATAACTGCGCTGCCGAAATCTGCGGATTACTACCGGCTTTATTAAACGATCTCAGGTCTTTCGGATAGAGGAAGTTGAATTCGAGCGATAACCTTTCCACACAGACTAAATTTGCACTCTTCTTGCCTGCTTCCTGCTCCCTGAACTTAATCCTGCGTATCAGTTTCTTGGCAATTGACTCAGGGGCATATTCAAGCATCCAGGAAAACCCATTCGCCGCGGGAAGCTTAAACCCCCTGCTGTTAAGTATAACCTCTACTTCTGAAAGAACATGATAAGCCCTGGATGCGCTTATCCCGTTACCGTTGCCGGGCTGGTTCTTTTTAGCTAACTCCGCCGGCCAGCTAAAAGCAAAATCTTCCGCGAGTTTTTCCTTATACATCCGTTCGATTGCCTCGGTTTTATTTCTTTCCCCGCGCGCGGAGCGCCTGTTTGCAATATACTCCGCGAGTATCTTTCTGCCGTACCAGATCATCTTCGCCGGAAGATCTTCTCTGCTCAATCCGGAAAAAATATTCTTAAGGCTGTTCAGTTTCCTATATAACGTAGACGCCCTGGTTCTTTTCGCCGACTTCCCATACTCAAATCCAAACTCAACAAGAAGCTTTTCTTCATACTGTTTTTCGTGGCCTTCCTGCTTTGCCGCTACGGCAATCTCGCGCGACCTTTTCGCATCCCTGCGCTTCAAGATCAACGCCACTATGTCATCGGCCTTGCAATTGATAAGCTGCTTTTTAGGAATGGTATATTCTTCGACTCCGAGTTTTTTCAACTTTGCCTTTACCTCATCCGCTTTATCAAGCAGGCTTACGGGATCAACATGGTGTTTCCCTCCCTGAAGATAGTTGGGAGAAAATGAACCATAATCAATATGGAATTCATCTCTCAACCTTTCAATGGCAAGCTGCACTCTTAATTCTTTATTGTTTTTACGGGCAGTCTCCTGCTTCCTGTTCTTTTTCAACAGCCTGATAGCGGAATCAACCGTATGTTTCCTTAAAAGAGTTACGGTAATCGGCTCATCTAAACCAAGCCTTGCCAATTCCCGGCCAAGCGCCTCTCTTTTGTTATACAATGTCAGGGGAGAGATATGGTCCTTGAATGTAAAATGCAAGCTGCCATAGTCTATCCCGAAATCTCTCAAAAGCTTTTCTTCCGCGGCCTGCTGCATAATACTTTCTTCTGCACTTTTCGCTTCAATTGCCTTAAGCTTGGATATATATGAATGCGGGTTACTTTTTATAAAAATATTGAAAGAAATATTACCCCGTCCGGCAAAACCTTCTTTTTCCAACTCCCCCTGAAACCACCTTCTTCTCTCAAGAAGACGGGAAGGGCTTATATAGTGCCTGTCTCCCGTAAACCGGTAACAAAGAGGAATATTCCCGTATTCAATCCCAAACTCATGCGCTAATAAATATACAGCGTCGCTTTCATCATCTTCTATTGGCGAGCTGGAACTCTCATCAAGATAACCCTTCCTTGCCAATATCCCGCTGATTATTTTATACTGCACGACCCTCCCCGGTCCGCCAAATGAATCTTCGTCGGTGGATAAAAAACGCGCGCGCAATTCGGGAGTAGCAAAATCCGGAAACTTGTTAACGATCGTACTAAGGTTCAGATAATCCGTCTTCACCGGCAGGGAGAACCCATCAATTTCAAAAACATCCTCCCCTATCCTGCGTATAGTAGTAACCACCTCCTCGGTATCCGGATCTATTATTTCAATAAAATATTGTTTGCGTTCTTCTTTTCGGTAAATAGCGCCTGCTTTGCGCCTGATCAAATAACTATTAGCTGAACTAAAAGCAATGGCCGCCTGGCCAAGGCTCGCAGCATGAGAACCGCCTTTGACTTTTGCTTTTAACGGCCTGCGGATCAGCAAATCAAAGTTATTAAACGCCTCTGTTCTTAGCAAATATACACTATCCCCTTCAGCAGGAACCAGAACGTTTTCAACGGCATTATTCCCCAGAATATAAATACCATCTTTACTGTTAAGCAAAACAATAAAATTATCCGGGTCGCTCCTTTGCTCAATAGCGGCAAGAACGCCTCCGCGGAGCAATTGGCGGTAAAGAGTAATTACTCCGGGCTCCTCTATATAAAAACGCGGCAGTCTTATGCATAAATCGCCCCAAACAAGCACCCTGTTGCTCAATTTTTCATATTTGATGCCGCTGGAACGCAGCTCTTTCATTATCGCTGCAGTAAGGCTATCGCTGGGATAAACTGACCAGAATACGCGAATGAGGAATTCCGTCAATAGCGGTTGGTCTGAAAGATCTACGGAAGAACCATACTGGCTTAAATCAATATCCGCTTCGACCGCAGGCCTGCCCTTGAATACAGGTAAAGACAGCTTGAATGTATCTCCGGATACCTCTATCTTTAAATAATTCTCCGCCTTGTTGAGATCAGCCAATTTCATACTGTGCGCGTATTCGCGCCTAATCAAAACCCTGCCCACAAGGGAATATGAAACAGCCACACTCTTTTTGCCAAAACCGAATCTTGCGAGTTTATCATCCAGGATCTTGTCTTTTTCGCCGCTAGGGAGCGACACGCCGAACTCTTTAGCAGCCTTAATAAGCGCCAGATCGCGGAATGTTTTATCCGGATGGCTGCGCAAATCCTGGTCCGAACTGGGCCATCCCAATTCTCTCCTGCGCTCAAGTTTTTCTAGCACACTATGCCTGCCAGGATACGGATCGTGTCCCGGGAGACAAACCTTATATCTCCTGGCCGCGTAATAAAGCGCTTCATCCGGCACAGCCCCATTTAATAAGTCCTTCTTTGTGTTACCCAAACCATTCCTTGTCCTCCAAAGCAACTGCCACAATACATCACCTAAACTAAGAAAACGAGCTTTACTGCCCGGCCGCCTGCCGCTGACCGGAGAACTGGACTGCACAAGGAAATGATATTTCTCCGTTGCCTCCAGCCATTTAATATGTTGAAGCAGATCTTTCTTTTCCAACCTGCAATGCTTTTCAAGCCATTCTTCGTCTAATTCCCCGGATCGCAGGTTGGCATAACCCGCAAACTCCCTTAACGGCCGAAAACACAAACTCTTTAATCCAAATTTTTCCCCCGCATCCCGTAAAGCGTCAAAATTAAGGTCTACGACAATGCCAAAATCACCCGGAGTGACATATGGATTATAATAAGGCCTTACATAACGGGACCAGGGAGACACGAAACGGTCATAATTTACTACCTTATCAACCGTGAGCCTGTACAGAAAATCACCGCCGTGCATCCTTAGATGCTTATGATAAATCGGTTCCAAGAAATACCCGCTGTCACCACCCATATCGACCGTAATAAACCTGCCGTCTTTAAGCACATTAGCTACTTCTTTCTGGAAATCGATTATGCATAGCTTAAAGTAACGGAATATCTCCCAACCCATTTCGCTAACCCTGCCAAAATAAGGCAATACCTCTTCTCTAAGCCTAGGGTAAGCTTCCAGGCCAGCGTAAGCTTCGACAAACTGGAATTTAACCAGTCCTATTTCTTTATCGGCGCTCTCATGGATGAGCTTACGTAAATGCAGATAAGAAACGCGGGGCAAATAGATGTCCCCGCGGTCAGGCAGGCCTAAACGCATACGGCATAGATCGCTTTGCGCCTTCAATCCATAAACATCTATATCCAGCTTTCCGGACAATTTCTTTAAATTAACCCGGCTTAATGTAGGTATGGAGATACAGAATTTCTTTGTTTTCAAGTTCACTTTCTCGGCGGGTAAAGCCCCTGTCATAAGAAAAGAAAAAATGACTCCTTTAATAGGACTAACGTATCGGCTTAAGTCCGATACGTTAGACAAAGTAAATCTTGCCTTGCCGGAAAAACTTTGCAGTTTTTCTTCCTGTATAATTAATGTATCAGGAGAGATATCTACCAAATGATAGATAAGTTGCTCATAGAAACTCTTCCAATCCGAATTATCCCGTGACATTTCTTCAGCATAGGTCAGGAACAAAAACGGTAATTCTTCATTTCCCGGCCCTATATGTAAGAAGGTAAACGGCTCATTTTTGCCAATCTTCCCGTTAGTCTCAAATTCTTTCCATAAACCAAATGCGTACTCAGCCAAACTGGGGGCTAAAAGATAAGCCATACTGACATTCCCTATACCCTTGCGCCAATCCGCGGTCTGCCATTTCTTGCTGTAGAATCCCCAAACAGGGTTTCCCATTGCCTCTTCCATAAACTGACCGAAGGTAAAAAATACCTGCATCGCTTCCCAAGCCTTCTTCTGCTTTAAGGAAAAACGTGGGACAATAGCTTCATCGTGCTCAAATCCCATTTTTTGATCAATAAGTTTGTTTACTATCATCCATTTTATTTTCCGCAGAG
>CAZNGC010000003.1:0-10928 GCA_964572435.1 uncultured Planctomycetales bacterium
CAGGCCTGCCTGGCCTGCCCCTGGGGCTGAATTGGCTTATTTTAGGGTCGATTTTAACTATCCTGTATTTACCTGGCCTGCCTCGTGGTCGCATTTACCTGGATTTACCTATGTTTAACGCCGGTTTTATTATGAGTATGTACTCGCAATAGACTGGTATTTATTATGAGTACATACTTATAAATTGGCATTTTAAAAGGCCTGTATGTATCTCACAGGCCTTTTTGTGTTTATACCTTAAAAACCTTATCGCCTTGCCTTACCCTGGAGCCAACTTGCAAGCCGATTTCGTCACCTTTTTTGGCCTTAGGGATACTTACCCGGTTGATCTGGATTGAAGCGGCCGCCTGGGTGAAATTAGTGGTATGACCTTTTATCTTTATCGTCTCCCCTGCCGAGAGGGTATCTTTAAGTTTTATTACCGCTGCCCTTACGTGAGGGAAGTAATGGGTGACTAAACCGATTAGTTTGCCTTCGTCCTTAACTGGTTTCTTTACCGTCTTGGTAGTTTTCTTTACCGGAGCCCTCTTTAAGACAGTTCTTTTCTTGGCAGGTTTTTTCTTGCTACTTGACTTCTTGACTGTCTTTTTTGGGGCTTTCTTTACCTTTTTTATTGCCGCTTTTTTGACTTTTTTTCTCTTTTTTAAAGCCATAGCGACACCTCCTTGAATATTAAAGGATTACCTTTTCGGATATCTTGGTTACTACCGGTATGCGCGGGCATATGCCTAATGCCGCCTGCATCATACCCCAAACCGAAACCAGCAGGAACAGCGCGTAACCGAAGATCCCGATCAGCCAGCCTAAGATAGGGATGATCGAGAGTATAAAAGCCGCCACTTCCATGACAAAAATGACCAGGCCGTTCTTAGCGTGGTAAAGGGCGAATTTATTGTTCTTCTTGAGCGCCAGGGTGATTATGCAAAGAAAAGATATGTAGGATATTATCGCGAAGAATTTGCCTTCGCGCACAGTTTCTTCATCGTGGATTCTTGCCATAGTTTCCTTTTTTCTTTAAGCGTTGAGAATTATTTTATAACCTCAAGCAGCGAATCCATGGTCCCGTATGGATTGATCTGCTTTAAGGGGTTTTCCGGGTCCTCGGACCAGTTTCCGTCAATTACAAAACGATAACGGTATTTGCCGTTGCCCAGGCTGATCCTTTTGCTCCAGCAGCCGTTATTCTTTTCCATCCGGCTGTCTTCGTCAAGCTTCCAGTTGTTGAATTCTCCGGCCAGATAAACTTCTTTTGCTTCAGGGGCCTTGACTGTGAGGGTGACCTCTTTGAACTTGGGAAGGTTTTCCTTGAGCAGCTCATTCATGCGTTTCTTGAGCGGTTGATCATCCTGGACGGTTTGCGCGTTAGCGTTGGAAGGGTTTTCCATGGTGATGATCTCGCGGGATAAGCTGAAGTAATCCTTTGCCCCGCGGCAGTATTTGTCGTAAGTAAAAACGTTCAGGCCTTCGTTCTGCGCTTCCTTCAGTTTTACATTCACGTGGATTATATTGGAGAACATGCTGTTACGGTAGTCGGTCTTGATCTTATCGAGCATTTTGAAGGAATGCTGCAGGCGCGAATCGAAATTGGTGACCAAGACGCGGAAATCCACGCTGTGGTTCAATCTTTCCCTGACCAGTTCGATTATACTGGTCAATTGGCTCAAGCCTTCCAGGGAGAACCTGCTGGCTTCTACCGGGATAATGATTTCGCCTGATGAGCGTATCGCGTTGATCGTAAGTATCCCCAGGTTTGGCGGGCAGTCGATCAGGATATAGTCGTAATTATGCCTGAAATTCTCCAGGATATCGCAAAGCCGGCTTTCCCGCCCGATCTCCCCGCTAAGTTCCTGCTCCAGGGTGCTAAGGATCAGGCTGGACGGGGCGATATCGAAATTCTCGCCGATATTCTGGATGATCTCGCCCAGCTGGCATTTCTTGTGGGCTATCTTGGAAAGCACGTTGTATATGCTTATATCGGATTTGATGTTCAGGCCGCTGGTTGCGTGCGCCTGGGGGTCCAGGTCGATAAGCAGCACCTTACGGTTGTTCGACGCCAGGGCCGCGGCCAAATTTATGGAAGTAGTAGTTTTTCCGCAACCGCCTTTTTGGTTAGCTACCGATATGATACGCATGAGTGCCTCCTCCTTGGGAATTTATTTGGTGAGCTTTATGTTATCTATGTAAAGTATTCCTGATTTCTCTTTCGCGTTCCATTCTTCGACAGTGAAAGACAGGGATTTCATTTGGCCCCAGTTGTTGATTTTCGCGAAACGGCTCAACTCTATTTCGCGGTTCGACCATTTTGCCGGGATATCCCTTATATAAACTTCGGATTTTTCATCGAAGCGGCTGGTAAATTCCACCCTTAAGGCAAAGGTATCTTTCGGGTTGAGTTTTCTTGCCGAGAAACTCAAGGCTTTATACCTGGAAAGGTCCAGATTTTTCAGCTCCAGCAAGAAAGTCTCCTTTTTGGCCGGGTCGAAATTAAAGTTAATCTTTGCCGCCTCTTGATAGAGGAATAAGGATATTTGCGAATTATTGGCCCTGGGGTTTAGGCGCGAATAAGCCGCTCCGCTTCCTATGCCCAAGACCAACAGGATGCCGACGAGAATCGCGTTGCGTATCGGTTTTGGGTATGGTTTTGTCCGGCGTTTTTTCTTAGATGATTTAGAAGAGGCATCCAGGTAGATATTTGCCAGATGCTCGTAGATTTCTTTCTTATCCATTAGAAATCATTTTATAACACAAAAGCCAATGCATGTCAAGGGTTTAGATAGTCCGGAGCATCCACTCCAATTATTTTATAGAAATTCGAAAGGTGCAGGCGGAAAAGCCTGTCGAATGAGCCGTCCGGGTCTTCTCCTGCCCACCAGAACCAGTCGCTTCCTTCTAAAATGTACATTTGTTTTAATGCCAGTTCATCTGTAGGGTTGGGGGATTTCTCCAGGTTTTTACGGGCATCGGCCAGCCACTCCCAGCATTTTACCTTGCTGGGGTTACCGATCCATTTGCCGAATTCTCCGTAAATCCAGCTGCCCGCGCTTAAGCGCTTGATTTCATTCTTGGGAGGGTTTGAGCGCAGATACTCGTTTATGGTTACGGTCTTTATGAAATCGCTATCGGAAAGGCGTTCGTAAAACAGTTCGAGAAAATCGTGGCCGTCGTTACGGAAATATTCCCAGGCGTTTTCGCCGTCCATGGCGATGGTTACCAGGGTGTCCTTGCCTTTGAAGGCCTTTTCGATATTTTCCAGGTGGTTCATGAAATCGTTTACAGCGTCTGTTTCTTTCATTGTGCTGTAATTGAAACCGATGAGGTCGGAAAGGTTCCGGTCGCGGAAAACTACTGCCACCTCCCCTTCTTTTCTTTTGAGCAGGTGCGGTTGATAAAGCAGCCTGCTGCTGCGCCTTTTCAATTTAAGCGATTTAAAGAGCATCGCTTCGTCGGTGACAATCCATTTTATCCCGGATTCCGCGATGAACGGCAGGATGTGCTCGCATACGGCTTCTTCCGAAGGCCACATCCCGGCCGGGGCAGAGCCGAACCTTTCTTTATAAAATTCCACCGCCGTATCGATTTGCTTTTTCGCGTCTTGCGGGTAGCTGAATTCTCTCTTCGGCAGGACTGTCTTCTTATTAGCCTCCTTGGCGATCTTGGTATTATAAAGCAGCGGCAGTATGGGGTGGTAATAGGGAGTGACGCTTATTTCGATCCGGCCTTTTTCCTGAAATTCCCGGTAAGCAGGGATGATCATTTTCAGGATATCCAGCTGTTTTTCCAGGATTATCTTTTTATCCTCTTCCCCGAAGAACCTTTCTTTGGAACAGATTTTGCGCAGTTCGGCTATATTGTTCCTGAATGACGGGTCGATCCAGGCCAGGTTGAAATAAACCTGCAGGTCCAGGTAATCCTGGGTGGAGAATTCCTGGCCGCGATGTTTCTTTAGGAAAAGCTCGAAATACCTCGGAAAGGTGGCGATGACCTTGTCTTTGTTGATGGAAAAGAAATTTTGCAGGATAAATTCTTTGTCGTCCTTGTTCAACTCGGCGGCGGCTTTGGCGGTAAGTAACAAGAATTTGTCTTTTACCAGGGCGTTATTGTAATCCTCGATCTGTTCGAATAAGGACGGTACGACATTGAATGTCTGCTTGATCCTGGGGAATTTCTCCAGGATTTGCACCATATCCAGGTAGTCTTTTACGCCGTGTAGCCTGACCCAGGGCAGATCACTCTCCCGGTTAAGCAGGTTCTTGTAGTACGGCTGGTGCATGTGGAAGATAAAGGCAAGGTTTATCATATTTTCATTAAAAAACCCTCGGGGGACTTGCATCCCCCGAGGGTCGGTGTTCTTACATTAGCTGTGTTAGAATGTCACCTTCATTGAACCGATTAACTGGGTAGCATCCCTTTTTTCAGTAGCGAATGCGTCACCCGGCCTGAACCAGCCGCCGGTTAACCCAAACTGCACATCCTCGGTATAATCATACACCGCGGTGATGTCGATCGCGTCACCTAAGTGAGATTTACCTGTGGTAGTTGCACTTAAATATGGATGGCTGGATGAACCATCATATGCTGAAGGGCTGGTAATAGTCGCTCCAGCTTCAGCCTTAGCCAGGTTGTAATAACCATAGTTTAGGGACAAAGTTACATCCTCAACCGGTTTTGCGCTGGCTTTAAGGTTGAAAACGTTCATGTTCGTGAAAGGAAGAATCGCGTAGGTGATGTTGTTGAGCGCCTGATCATAGAACATCGAATCCCATCCGCCGTTTCTGGAGGTGTTTTCACCGCCTGATAAATAGGTATAGCTGGCTCCGATTTGAGGAGTCATCTTTACGTTGGCGAAGGTATAATCAGCCATTGCCTGCAATGCCCAGGCTTCATGCCTGTTGGAATTGCCGTATGAGCTGTTGTCCATTTTACCAAACTGATAAGCACCTTCTAAGGAAGCTGTAAGGTTCTCGATCGGAGTGGTAGATATTAAGGAGCCGATGGTGGCTACCTTATCGGCTTTCCCTTTGCTGTCGGTAGTATTTGTTGTTGAATTATCTCTTTTTAACCAGCCGTAGGCTGAAATGTTCACCTTTGAGTTCAGGGTATAGGTGGCATTTGCGCCAGCTAAGTTAATGGTGTTATTTCTGGTTGTATTTTCTTGTTTTACCTTTGCGTAAACCAAGTCCACTACCAACGGGTCATAATTTAATGTCGCGCGGATAGCGTCAAAGGCCTTTCTTTCGGAAAGGTCGTTAGGGATATTGGCTACATCGTTAACCCCTCCCGCGTTGCCGATGATAAGCCCGTTTCCAAAACGAATCTCCTGACGGCCGATGGTAAGCGAAAGAGGAGAATAAAGGAACTCTTTCAGGCTAACATAGGCTAAGTCGAGATCGATATCGGAATTACCGCTGCTGGCGTTGTCATACTGACCGTTCCAGACTCTTTCATTGATCAACCTTACGGTTGCCGTGACATTGTCGGTGAGGTCGGCGTCAACACGTACCCTGACCTGAGACATGATGAAGCTCTGCTTGATATTGTTTTTATCTCCCGCGCTGCCGTTAGCAAGATTGAAGTGGTTTCTTGCTACTCCGGACGCGATGATGTCACCGCTTACCTTCACGTTCTGCACTTCTGCGTAGGCAGGGCTGAATGCCAACCCGGCTACTAAAGCAAGCGCTATTACTGCAATTAAGCGTTTACCCATTTCTTACTCCTCCTTTTTGTTAACTGCTATGGTTTTTATATAGTTAACCAGGCCAATAAAATTATTGCCTGGGAGAATTCTAATCGAATATAACTATTCTACACACAACTATTTAGTTGTCAAGATTTATTTGCTAAGCGGTTACTTATTTTACCGGGGTCCTGGTTTTTTTCGCGGCTATTGGGGATTTCGGACCCAGGGAAATTGTCATGATTACGCTGCTTCCTTTCGGCTCGATGGTGATAATACAGCTTTCATTTTCCCTCTCGAAGTTAAGCAGTCTTTGGCCGTATTCGATGATATTCACCAGTGTCCAGTTGTACATGGCCATTTGTTCTTTATAGAAGTTGATCACCTGCTCAGCATTCCCCTTGCCCTGGTATTTAAGCACGCCTACGCGCACCCCCGAGCTTTCAAATGAATATGACTGATTGGGCAGGTTTTTCAAACCGACCGGCACCGGTATGTCGCTGAATTTGATGATGGTTTGCGGCTCGAGCATCCCGGGATTAGAGATCTTGGCGTCGGAATTTCCCATGCCGGCGCATCCGGATAAAACAACGCCAAGCGCGCATATGAATACGAAAAAGCAAGATAATTTTACAAACCTCATCTTCCCCTCCCTCCTGCCGTAAAGCAGGCCTTTGCGGTTAATAATTTTTTTACGTTTTCGTAAGCCTTATCGATTTCGGCATTGGTCAAGCCTGCGTTTAACCCCACGGCAATAAGCTCTTCCGGAGAGATTATGTCTTCTACGGAGTGGCTGTCGTTATTCATGATTATTTTTGCCCCGAATTTTCTGGCCTGGCTGGCTACATGGGGATTTGTCGGGTTGTGGCCGGAGCGGCTGGTAATCTCCAGGAATATGCCTCGTTTCGCGGCAAGCCCGGCGTCTTCATCCGAAATCAGCCCTGGATGCGCCAGGATGTCTATGTCCGCCATAAGCGCCATGCGGTTGGTTTCCCGGGTTACCGGCTCAACCGGAGTCTCCCCGTGGGCAACCACTATTTCAACGCCTTCTTTTCTGGCCAGCCTTGAGAGGGGCTTGAATTGCTCCGGCGGCAGGTGGGTCAGTTCTATTCCCGGCAAGACCTTGATCAGGGAATTTCTCGGCCAGCGCCTGCAGAACTCCACGATTGCCCTGCTCGCCTGTTTTATATTGCTGTAATCCGCGTGGTCGGTTATCGCGATCGCGGTGTATCCTTTGTCCTGGTAGCGTACCGCTACTTCCGAAGGGAGCAGATCGCCGTCGCTCAAGAATGTATGGCTATGTAAGTTGTAATTGTACACGCCTGTTCCTTATCGTGAATTTAATGCCCCTGGCAGGAATCGAACCTGCCGCACGCAGTTTAGGAAACTGCTGCTCTATCCTTATGAGCTACAGGGGCAAATTTACGCGCCGTGCAGTTTGACTAAAGAATACAGAGGATATTTTTTCAGTTTCTTCCTCCCGCCTAAATCCACCAGCTCGATGACAAAGCCGATCCCCGCGATTTTGCCGTGCAATCTTTCTATCAGCCCGGTTACCGCTTTGATCGTCCCTCCGGTAGCCAGGAGATCGTCAATTATCAGGATCCTCTCGCCCTTGCTTATAGCGTCTTTGTGTATTTCCAGGGTATCCGTGCCGTATTCTAAGTCGTAGGTGGCGGAAATCGTCTTGTATGGCAGTTTGCCTTTTTTGCGCACCAGGGCAAGGCCTGCATTGATTCCGTGCGCGACCGCCGCGCTGAAGATAAAACCCCGGGCTTCGACTCCGACCACCCTGTCTATCTTCCTGCCTTTATACTCCCTAACCAGCAGGTCCACTGCCTTTTTGAAGGCGGATTTGTTTTTTATCAGAGTGGTAATATCGTAGAATACAATGCCGGGTTTTGGAAAATCCGGTATATGCCTTATCGATTCTTCCAGGAGCGGGTTATTTTTCATAGTTCCTTCTCTTGTCCGACGACAAATTTTTTCAGTTTATTCAAGGCTGTTTCTTCGATCTGGCGTATTCTTTCGCGCGAAACCCCCATTTTCCTGGCAACTTCCGCCAGTGTCTGCGGACTTTCGTGGCTTAGGCCGAAACGCAAATCGAGTATTTCCCTTTCCCTTTCGGACATTACCTCAAGCAGGTTGTCCACTCTTTCCCTGTCCAGGAGGTGTTCTATCTCCGCGTCCGGCGGGATCGCGTTTTTGTCCTCGACCAGCTCCGACATCTGGTTCTCGCTGTCTTCGCCTATGGGGGCTTCCAGGGATGAAGTTGTGGTGGACATCCAGAAATTTATCTTGTCGGTTTTCTCGCGCGGCAGCTTCATCCTTTTGGCGATCTCGGCGTCAGTGGGGACGCGCTTTAATTTCTGGCTCAACTGTTCTTTGTTCCTTTTCCACTTGGAGATCAGGTCGTTCATATATACCGGGACTCGGATCATCTTGCTTTGTTCGGTGAGCGAGCGGGTGATCCCCTGTTTGATCCACCAGGCGGCATAAGTGGAAAAACGGAATCCTTTGCGGTAATCGAATTTCTCCACCGCTTTCATTAATCCGAGGTTGCCTTCTTCGATAAGGTCAAGAAAAGGCGTGCCCATGTGCATGTACCTTTTGGCGATGTTGATTACCAGCCGCAGGTTGGCGCGGATCATTTCTTTGCGCGCCAATTCATCCCCTTTGCGGATACGCTTGTTCAGTTCGATCTCCTGTTTAGGCGTAAGCAGTGGGATTTGCCTGACTTCTTTAAGATATGTTTTTAATGCTTCCATTTGTTTGAATAAACGGGGCCAGGATTATTTTTCCTGTGTGCGTACATCGGTCAGAAAATAATTCTGACCCCGTTTTTGTTTTTATTTCTTTCTTAATACTGCCTGAGCAGCTGCCAGCCTTGCGATCGGGACCCTGAACGGCGAACAGCTTACATAGTCCATTCCCGCGTTGTGGCAGAATTCCACGGACCTGGCTTCTCCTCCGTGTTCACCGCAGATACCTATCTCCAGGTTTTTGTTGGTCGAGCGTCCGCGGCTGATCCCCAGTTTGATTATCTGGCCGATACCTTCCTGGTCGATGCTCTGGAACGGGTCTTCCGGGAGAATGCCTTTTTTGATGTAATCAGGCAGGAACCCTCCGATATCGTCCCTGGAGAAACCGAATCCCATCTGGGTCATGTCGTTTGTCCCGAACGAGAAGAACTGGGCGACTGTAGCCAGCTTGTCCGCTACGAATGCCGCGCGCGGGATCTCGATCATCGTGCCGAAGAGATGCTTGATCTTCTTCAGGTTGTATTTCGCCAGCACTTCCCTGTAGATGTCTTTGGCGATAGCCAGCTGGTTTTCGAGTTCTTTCACATCGCAGACAACCGGGATCATGATCTCCGGGTAAGGATGCTTTCCTTCTTTTACCAGTTCCGCGGCAGACTCGAGGATCGCCCGGATTTGCATCGCGCTTACCTCCGGATAGGTGATGCCGAGCCTTACCCCGCGGTGGCCCATCATCGGGTTTGATTCATGCAGGCCTTCGGCCCTTTTGGCCAGCTCTTCCATGCTTATATTCAGGTCTTTTGCCAGCTGTTCGAGTTTAACCTGTTCCCTGGGTACGAATTCGTGCAGCGGAGGGTCAAGCAGGCGGATAACCACCGGGAAGCCGTCCATCGCTTCAATAGTCCCCTTGATGTCTTTTTTCACGAATGGGAATAATTCATCCAGCACTTTCTTTCTCTCGTCGAGGGTGCTGGAGACGATCATTTTGCGCAGAAGGAAGAGCGGCTGGTCCGAGCCTTTGCCGTAGAACATATGTTCGGTGCGGAAGAGCCCGATGCCTTCGGCCCCGAACTGGCGGGCCTTTTTCGCGTCTTCCGGGGTGTCCGCGTTGGTGCGGATACCCAGTTTTCTTACTCCGTCGCAGATCTTCAGGAATTCAGACAGGATGGTATTTTCTTCACTGGCGTCCATCATCGGCAGTTTTCCTTCGTAAACATTGCCCTTGGTGCCGTTTAAAGTGATCCAGTCGCCTTCCTTCAGTGTCTTTTCTCCCGCATGCATAAGCTTGTTTTCGATATCGACGTGGATACCGCCGCAGCCGACGATGCAGCATTTACCCCATCCGCGGGCAACCAATGCCGCGTGCGAGGTCATGCCTCCGCGCGCGGTAAGTATCGCCTGGGCTGCGCGCATACCTTCAACGTCTTCGGGGTTTGTTTCTTCGCGTACCAGTATAACCTGTTTTCCTGACTTTGCCCACTCGACCGCTTCATTCGAAGAGAAGACGATCTGTCCGCATGCCCCTCCGGGTCCGGCCGGGAGCCCCTTGGCCATCGCCTTTACCCCAAGTTCGGTTTTCGGGTCGATAATCGGATGAAGCAGTTCGTCCAACTGGGCCGGAGTCACGCGCATTACCGCCTGCTCTTTTTTAATCAGTTTTTCCTTTACCATATCCACGGCCATGCGTACAGCAGCCGGGCCGTTGCGTTTACCGATACGGCACTGCAGCATGAAGAGTTTGCCTGTTTCGATGGTAAACTCGATATCCTGCATGTCGTGGTAGTGTTTCTCCAGGCGGTTCTGTATGGAATAGAGCTCTTTGTAGATTTTCGGCATAGCCTTTTCCAGGGTGAGCATTTCCTTGTTATGGCTGGATGTGGAGTATTCGTTGATCGGGGCCGGGGTGCGGATGCCCGCGACAACGTCTTCTCCCTGGGCGTTGATCAGGTATTCGCCGTAGAATTTGTTCTCCCCGTTTCCGGGGTTGCGGGTAAAGGCGACTCCGGTTGCCGAGTCATTTCCCATGTTCCCGAAAACCATTGTTTGCACGTTTACCGCTGTGCCCCATTCATCGGGAATATTCTCTATCCTGCGGTAACTGATCGCGCGTTTGCCGTTCCATGAAGAAAATACAGCGCCTATGCCTCCCCAAAGCTGTTCCATGGGCTCGTCCGGGAATTCTTTCCCCAGCACTTCTTTTACCTTGGCCTTGAACTTTACGCAGAGATTTTTCAGGTCTTCCACGTTCAGGTCCGTATCGCTGGAGTAATTCTTGGATTTCTTTAATTCGTCCATCAATTTTTCCAACTGTTTGCGGATGCCTTCTTCCCCTTTTGGCTCTATTCCCGCGGCTTTTTCCATGACTACGTCGGAATACATCATGATTAGCCTGCGGTAGGCGTCATAGACAAAACGGCTGTTGCCGCCGCTCTGCTTGATCAGCCCGGGAATTGTCTTTTCGGTAAGCCCGACATTTAAAACAGTCTCCATCATAC
>CAZNGC010000003.1:10995-18660 GCA_964572435.1 uncultured Planctomycetales bacterium
AGAACAGTAACGGGTTTTCCGGGTCACCGAATTCCCTGCCCATTATCTTTTCCACCTTTTCCAGGGCTTTTTCTACTTGGACCTTAAGTTCTTTGGGGTATCTTTTCTTGTTCTGGTAATAATATGTGCATACCTCGGTGGTGCAGGTGAATCCCGGCGGGACCGGCAGCATTAAATTCTTGTTGCCTGCCATCTCCGCGAGATTGGCGCCTTTGCCCCCCAGGAGATTTTTCATGCTTTCATTACCGTCTGCCTTACCCCCGCCGAAACTGTAAACATATTTCTTTGCCATTACTTTTTAAACCCTTCCTTTCCTTATTTAGGGACGGTTCTCAAAATAAAGCTAAACTGTCCCCTAAACAGGGGACAGTTTAGCTTTGAGTTAAGAACCGTCCCTGAGTACGTTGGTTAAGTATTCTTTCAGTTTTTCTATTGGGATCCTTTCCTGAAGCATGGTGTCCCTGTCGCGCACGGTCACCTGTTTATCTTCCAGGGTTTGTACGTCCACTGTCAGGCAAAAAAGTGTTCCTACTTCATCCTGCCTGCGGTAAAGTTTTCCGATGGAACCGGTGTCGTCATATACCGTGACGAAAGACTTCTTCAGATCGCGCGCGATCTTGTTGGCTAACTCGGTGATCTCCGGGCGGTTGCGTAAAAGCGGCAACACCGCCACTTTTGTCGGGGCCAGGTCTTTGTGGATCTTCAGCACTACGCGTAAGTCATCTTTGACTTTTTCTTCATGGTAGGCATCGGTCAAGAAAGCCAGCACCGCGCGGTCGACTCCCCCCGAAGGCTCGAGTATATAAGGGTAGAACTTTTCTTTGGCGGCGTCGTCGAAGTATTGAAGGTCCCTGCTGCTGTATTGCGCGTGTTGTTTCAGGTCGAAGTCTGAACGGTTGGCGATCCCCTCTAGTTCGCTCCAACCGAACGGAAATTTGTATTCAACGTCAGTGCAGGCGCGGGCGTAGTGGGCAAGTTCCTCTTTAGCGTGCGGCCGTTTCCTAAGGTTTTGCGCTTTTAGGCCGAGGCCCAGGTACCAGTTGAACCGGTAGTCTACCCATTCTTCGTGCGCTTTGTCCGCTTCGGCCGGCCTGACGAAATATTCAATCTCCATCTGTTCGAATTCGCGGGTGCGGAAAGTAAAATTTCCCGGAGTGATTTCATTGCGAAAAGATTTGCCTATTTGGGCCAGGCCGAACGGCAGTTTCGGGTGCCTGGAGTCCATGATGTTCAGAAAATTGACGAACATTCCCTGGGCGGTTTCCGGCCGGATATAGATCGTGTTGGCGGAATCTTCCAGGGGCCCCTGGTGGGTTTTGAACATAAGGTTGAACGGCCTGGATTCGGTCAGTTCACCCGAGCATTCGGGGCAATGCAGTTTATCCTTCAGGTCTTCGGTTTTGAAACGCCTCTTGCAGTTTTTGCAGTCGCTTTTTAAGTCGTAGAAATTCTGGACGTGCCCGCTGGCCTCCCATGTCTTAGGGTGCATGAGTATCGCCGCGTCCATCCCCAGGATGTCGTTTCTTTCATAGACGTTGGATTTCCACCAGGAGCGTTTGAGGTTGTTTTTCAGATCCACGCAGTATGGCCCGTAATCCCAGGTATTGGCCAGCCCGCCGTAGATTTCGCTGCTCTGAAAAATAAAACCCCTGCGTTTGCACAGAGAAACAATTTTGTCCATCAAATTTTCCGCCATAGTCCTATATTTTTAGCACAATATAACTTAAAGAGCAAGAAGATTTTAGCCGGGGGCAGCTTGTTTAATCTACCGGTTCAAGGGTGGATATAATGCTGAAGACGTTATTTAAATCCAGCCGTCCGCCGATATCCTTTATATAAACTTTGAAAAAGTTGTCTTTGGCATCAAGCACGTTACAATCGAAGTAATTGTCCGGTTTGGCCATGCTGTAGTTGACGAAACCTATCTTGTCGCCCATCTTGAACCGGATCATCCGGCAGATGTTTTGCTGGCCCAGGTCCGGGATGAATATGCTCTTCATTACCACGAAGAAAGCGTCGGTCAGGTTGTTTATTTTGTTGATGTTGGCGTACATCAGCCTGCGGATAAATTCGTAATTATTGTTCACCCCCTGTTTCTGGACGTCCGTATAAAGCCTGATGAAGGCGCCGGGCTCCTGGCGCAGCAGGTAGATTACCGCTTTGTTGGCAGGGCGTCTCTTTTTGTAATATTTTTTCTTGATCAGTTCCTGCACCAGGTTAAACCCCTTTGGCGCGGACAGGGACATCTTAGGGAACCTTTGCGGCACAAGGGTATCTGTATATCCCCTGTCAGGTTCAGGGGTAAGGGTTTTTTCGTCCGGCTGCAGGCAAAGGATGGGGACGGTTTTACAGTCCCCTATGCCATAGGATATGTACTGTTTCAGGATGTTTGGCCCGGCGAATTTTACGATGAATGCCAGGCAGAGAATTACCGCGCAAGAGGCGGCCAGTAATTTCATGAAAGGGTTTTTATTCATATAACTTTTTAAGCTCCTCTTCTTTTATGGCGAAGGAGTGCTGCGGGCCGGGAAATTCTTCCCGGATTACCTCGTCCCTGAATTCTCCTACTGCCCTGGAAATCAAAGGAGAAAGATCGGCGTATTTTTTCACGAACTTTGGGAGGTAACGGCTGAAAAGCCCGAGCATATCGTTGATCACCAGTACCTGCCCGTCGCAGTGGACCCCGGCGCCGATACCGATGGTGGGTATCTTGATCCTGGCGCTGATCAGCGCGGAGATTTTGTCGGGTACGCATTCCAGCACGATCGCAAAGCATCCGCTTTCCTCCAGCTCTGCCGCCTGCTCGATCAGCCGCCTGGCCGCTTGGGCGTCTTTGCCTTGTACTCTGAATCCCCCGATCTTGTCCACCGTTTGGGGTGTCAGTCCGATATGCCCCATTACGGCTATGCCGGTTTCCGCCAGCATCCTGGTTACCTGGACGCAGTTATCGAACCACTCCAGTTTCACGGCTTGCGCTCCCGCCTCATCGATGAACCTGCGGGCGTTTTTCAGGCACTCTTCGGGGTGGGCCTGGTATGATTCATAAGGCATGTCCGCGACAAGCAGCGCGTTCTTGACGGCCCTTCTTACCGCTTTTGTATGATGCAGCATTTCAGGCATACCTACCTGGGTGGTCGAATCAAGGCCGAGGACTACATTGGCTAAAGAGTCCCCTACCAGGATAATGTCGACCCCCGCTTTGTCGACCAGCTCCGCTGTCGAATAGTCGTAGGCGGTAAGCATGGTAATTTTTCTTTTGTTTTTTAATCCGGTGATTTCGCGGATATCCATTTATCCTAACTCCGGAATGAATAGCTGGGCTATCTTGAAATAGATGATCAGCCCGACCACATCCACCACGCTGGTAGTTATCGGACCGGCAAGCACCGCCGGGTCAAGCCCGATCTTCTTGGAAAACAAAGGCAGGAATACGCCGGTGGCTATCGCCAGGATAGCGATAAGCAGCATGGTTATCCCGACGACCGCGGCAAGCATAAAATCCTTTTGCAGCAGGAATGCCCTGCCGAAGGCCACGGCTCCCACAATCAGGCCCATGAGGAAAGCGGCCTTGAATTCCAGGCGGACAACTTTCCAGATGTTCTTGAAGTTTACGTCCCCGGTTGCCAGGCCGCGGATGATCGTGATCGATGTCTGGGCGCCGGCGTTTCCTCCGGTATCCAGGAGCATGGGGATGAAAAAGGCCAGGGCGACTACCGAACTTAAAGTTGCCTCGAAGTTTTTCAGGACGGTACCGGTGAGAAAGTCAAAAATAAGCAGGAGGATCAGCCATCCGCTCCTTCGCTTTATCAGGTCAATGGCGGTAGCCTCTGAATAGCTGATTATCTCTCCGCCCTCGGGGTTCATCTTACCGATCTCGTATAGTTCCTTGGTCGCTTCCTTTTCGATGCGTTCGACGATATCGTCGACCGTGATTATGCCGATAAGCGTGTTGTTCTTGTCGACCACCGGGGCGTCAAAAAGGTCGTATTTCTTGAACAACAGAGAGACGTCGTTGGCGTCCGTATCCGCGTCGATCTTGATCAGTTCGGCGCGCAGGGTTATTTCCTTGATCGACATATCCGGCGGGGCCTTGAGCAACTCCTGTAGAGGGATTACCCCTGTCAGTTTGTGGTTTTCGTCGGTTACAAAAAGAGAGTAGATATTTTCACGGTAATCCGTGCGCAGGTTTTCCTGTATGTGCACGATTGCCTGTTTGGCGGTCATTTCTTTCTTGAGTTCCACGAATTCCGTGGTCATAAGGCTCCCCGCCGTCCCTTCGTTGAAATGGATGAGTTCGCGGATATTCGAGGCGTGTTCTTTGCTGATAAGCAGGAAGAGTTTGCGGAAGACCTTTTCCGGTAGTTCCTTGAACAAGTCGGCGCGTTCATCGGGGGCCATTTCGTTGATGACCTGGGCGACTTCCTGGTTGTTCAGGTTGTCAATGATATAGGTTTGTTCTTCGAACGGGAGATTTTCAAAAAGCTCGACGGCCTTTTTGGTGCCCAGGAGTTTGAAGATGATTATCTTGGAATTCGGCTCCAGGTTTTTCCATCCTTCGGCCAGGTCCATGGAGTTGATGGTTTTGGTAAGGTTCTTTATGCCGATGAAGTCTTTTCTTTCCAGGAGTTCCTTGATTTCCGGAAGGAACAGGGCGAATACGCTTAAGGACCTGCGAGTATTGTTTTTCATGGTTTTTCTTTGGTTGTCAGGAAAAATTCCGCCTCGGGGAAGTTTTCCTTAAGCCTCCTGGTACCTTCTTCTCCCAGGATAAAGGCCGAGGTGGAAAGCACGTCCGCGGTCATGGCGCTTTTATCAATGACGGTTACGGAGGCAATGCCTGAATCAGCCGGGTATCCGGTCTTAGGGTTTAATATATGGCAGTAACGTTTTCCGTTATCAAAAAAGAACTGTTCGTAGTCTCCGCTGGTAGAAACGGATTTGTTTTCCAGTTCGACGATTCTCGAGATTTCGGGTTTGCGCGGGTTCTTTACGGCAATCTTCCAGGGCTCCCCGTTTATTCTCCCCAGGGCGTAAACTTGGCCTCCGGCGTTAATCAGGCAGTCGGTTATACCGCGTTCCTTAAGCCTGGAGCCCGCGCAATCCAGGGCGTAGCCTTTGGCTATTCCCCCCAGGTCTATTTTCATCCCCGGAAATTTAAATTTTACCATATTATTATTTTCATGCAAAATGATTTTATCGCTGCCGACAAGTTTCAGGGTCTTGTTTATTTCCTCATTCGCCGGCAGGCGGTAATCCTTGTTGCTGAATCCCCAGAGGTCTACGAGAGGGGCAATACTGATTTCGAAGGCCCCCTCTGTCTTGCCCGCCAGGTCCCCGGCTGTTTTTATCAGATAAAAGGTATCTGGGCTTACTTTCAATTCCCCGGCCAGGTTTAGCCGCGAGACTTCGCTTTCCGGGATATACTTGCTAAGAAGCCCCTCCAGGCGTTCTGCTTCGGCGAAGACGATCTCCGACGCTTCCTTACGCGGGGAGGTAACTTCCCAGAATGTGCCCATCAGGACGCGGTTGGAACGGTATTGCCGGCCAGTTTCCCCTGGCGGCTCATTTGGCTTCCTGCTCCGGAAGAGGTAGTAACCCAGGCGTCTCCCCCATCCAAGTACGAGCAGTATGGTTAATAATTTGCGTGTTTTATGGTTGAATGGCATCCGGCAGCCTTTCAGGAAACGATCCTTAATTCGTAGCTGGATTCGACTGTCTTGATCAGGTCCACGAGAAGCCTGTTTGTGGGTACGGCTATCCCTAGTTCCTGGCCCAGGCGCACGATCACTCCGTTGATGAAATCTATCTCGGTGCGTTTTCCGCTTAAGACGTCCTGGAGCATTGAGGAAACATTATCCGCCGTATTTTCGCAAACCGTTTCCACTTTTGCCAGAGGGTCGTCGTAGATCAGTTTTACGCGTTTTCTTTTCGCCACGCGCGCGGCTTCGGTTACCGCCTCCCTCAATATGCGCCTGGTTCCTTCGAACTCGGTGAGCTTGCCATTGGGCAGGCGCATTACCGCGCTCAAGGCGTTGATCCCGGCGTTGATCACCAGCTTTGACCAGACAAGGCCTTTTATGTCGCGTGACAACTTTGTCTGCAGGCCTACCCTGTTGAATATTTCGCGGATGCTGCGTATCTCAACCGGCATTTTCCCGTCCAGGGTCCCGATGAGTGTTTCTCCGCGCCCGGCGTGACGGATTTTCCCGGGCTCGGTCAGCGTAGCTGCTTCGCTGGTTATGCCACCGATCACCCTTTCTTCGCCTGCCAGTTCGGAGATAGTTTCGATATTACCCACTCCGTTCTGCAAAGTCATTATCTTCGTATTTTCTTTTATCAATGGCTTGGCCCCTTCGACCGCCTGTTTTGTCTGGAATGATTTTACGCAGATAAGTATGAGGTCGGCCTTGCCGATTTCCTTTATCTCGGACGTAGCCCTGGGCCTGGCCTGCCAATTGCCGGATGAGCCTTCGATAGAGATGCCTTTTTCGTTTATCTTCTCGGCCCCGGAGCTGTCTTTATCGAGCAGCCAGATCTCTTCTTTTGATTTTGACAGGAAAGAGGCAAAAAGGCATCCCATTGCCCCCGGACCGACGATGACTATTTTCATACGGCCACCTCCAGTTTATGTATCAGCTTTTGGCTTTTTAATTCCTTGCCCAGGTGGAAATTAAGAAAAGCGTTGAGGATCAGATCCAGCTCCTTTTTTATCTGCGGGTTCATCCCGAGGTTAAGACTCGCCTTAAAAACATTTCTTTCTATATGCAGGACGGTGGCGATCGTCCCGCGGAATATCGCCCGGCTTGCCGGGTCTTTTTGCATGCACCTGGGGCAAAGAAGCCCTCCCAGCGAGAGGCTGAACTTTGACTGCCCGCCTATCGCTTCCCCGCAGGAGACGCAGGAATCGAAATGCGGCTTGAATCCGGAGAGGTTGAGCATCTTGATCTTGAATATGGTCGCTATCTTGGCAGGGTTATTGTTTGTTTCCATTTCCTTCAAGGCTGCCATGGCCAGCTCGAACACTTCTTCATTCTTGTCTTCCGGCTGCATCACGGAGTTGATCAACTCCATCATAAATACCGACTGGGTGGTTTTATCGATACTTGAGCGTATTGGCGTGAAATTGTCCAGCTTGTCCGCCTGGGTCACCAGGTGTATGCCGGAGCCTGTCCTTCTGTAGAAAATTATTTCGTTGAGCGAGAACGGCTCCAGGTTGGAAGCGAATTTCGCCGGTTCCGCGCGGATACCCTTGAGCAGGCCCTTGAATTTCCCGAATTCCCTGCTGTAAAAATCAACGATAATCGAGGTTTCCCTTATATCCCGTTTGTTTAAGATGAGCGTAGTCGCTTTATCTATCGCCATATTCTCTTTCTTTCTTCCGCATCAGGCTGGTCTTGGCCTTCCCGTGGTCGTCAAAGCCGAGGATGTGCAGTACTCCATGGGCCACATACAACAGAAGCTCATCGGTTGGCGCTGTCCTGAAACGCCGGGCATTGTTTATCGCGCTTTCCGCGGAGATCGCGATATCCGCTTCCAGCTTGGCGCAGGAGGCTCTGGCATTAAGGTTGAATGCCAATACGTCTGTCGCTGCGGATACCCCCAGGAAGCGGGAGTTAAGTTTCCCGATCAGGAGATTATCCGTAAAGCATATATTCAGGTATCCGG
>CAZNGC010000003.1:18687-27231 GCA_964572435.1 uncultured Planctomycetales bacterium
ACGTTGCCGTTGAGGCTGATTAGCCTTAAGCCTATAATCCTGGATCCCGCATTCCCGGAGGTTTCTCCCCCCGGGGTCCGGCGGGCCAGTTTTTTTATTCGCTGCCTGGGAATACGCAGTTTGTTTTGCATGTTTTTGACGTTTATGGCTATCATAATCGGAGAATCCGGAGAGGCGCGTTATTGTTTTAAGAGTAGTTTATTCTGCTGTGGTATATCCCGCTTAGTATCTTGGTGAATACACTGGAAATCTTCTCGATGTCTTTTAAGGTGAGTTCGCATTCGTCAAGCTGGCCATCGATAAACTTATTGTTAATTATCTTGTGTACCGTCTCTTCGATTTTCGCCGGAGTAGGTTCTTTTAACGTGCGCGTGGCAGCTTCCACCGAATCCGCCAGAAGGACTACCGCTGTTTCTTTCGTATTGGGTTTGGGCCCGGGATAGCGGAAGCCTTCCTCGCTTACTTCATGGTCTTCCTCTTTTCCTTCCAGCGCGCGGCGGTAAAAATAGTAGACCAGGCTGTTGCCATGATGCTGCTTGATGAAATCCCAGATTGCCGGGCTCAAAGAGTATTTTTTCGCCAGTTCCAGCCCTTCCTTGATATGGTTCATGATGATCAGTTTGCTCATCGTCGGCGAAAGCTCGTCGTGCAGGTTCTTTTTTATCTGTTGGTTTTCGATGAAATACTCGGGTTTCTGGAGTTTGCCTATGTCGTGGTAATAGGCCCCCACCCTGGCCAACAATCCGTTTGCGCCTATATTGGTACAGGCTGCATCCGAGAGGTTGCCTACAAGCAGGCTGTGATGGTAAGTGCCCGGGGCTTCCAGGATCATGCGCTGCAAGAGCGGCTGGTGAGGGTCGGCCAGTTCCAGCAGGCTGATATTGGTCACCGTCCGCAGGAGATATTCGAATATCGGAAGTACCCCCAGGACGATTATCCCGGATACCAGGTTTGTAAGCATGATGATCGCGTATCTTTGAGGCTGGTTGATCCAGAAGTGTTCAATCAGCACAAGGCTGATTAGCTGCACCAGCCCGGAGATAAGCCCGGCCCGGATGATTGTGGTGCGTTTTGCCGCTTTGTCCGCGGCCAGTATCGCGCAGGAGCATGAGGACATAAAGAGAAACCATGCCTTGAAAGGCTCCGTGCAGACAGCCGCCAGGGACAACGAGGTGGATAACGCCAGGAAATAAGCCGCTTCAGGGCTGCTGAATAACAGTACCCCGAGCATCGGGACTATCGCGATAGGAATAAAATAAAACGAAACCCCCTGCCTGAGCATAGCATGGCCTATGGTAAAAGAGATCAGAAAAAGGAAGCCGATGTTAAGCAGGGTGGCGTTTTTTATCCTGGAGAATTTCTTGTGGAAACACAGGTAAAGGATTATCAGGAAGAGCGGCACAGCCGGGTTCAGGCGGATGATATGGGCGAATATAAATATGAATACGCAGAGGCCCGGGGCAAAAAGCTTGTTTTTATTTATGAGGTTTTTCATAAGCTTCGATTATCCTCTGCACGAGAGCGTGCCTGACTACATCGGAACCGTTGAAATAAATGAACTTTATCCCTTCTATTTCCTTGAGTATGTCCTGCGCCTGGAGCAGCCCTATGGGTTTGGCGTTTGGCAGGTCGCTTTGAGTCATGTCTCCGGTAATTACGGCCTTGGAGTCGAAACCAAGCCTGGTCAGGAACATCTTCATCTGTTCGGCGGTGCAATTTTGCGCTTCATCCAGGATGATAAAAGCGTCGTTAAGCGTTCTTCCCCTCATATAGGCAAGCGGCGCGACTTCGATTATTCCGGTCTCGATGTATTTTTCGATCCGCTAGGCCTCCATCATGTCGTAGAGGGCGTCATAGAGGGGTCTTAGGTACGGTGATATCTTAGCCTGCATGTCCCCGGGGAGAAACCCCAGTGATTCCCCTGCTTCGATAGCCGGCCGGGTCAGGATGATCCTGCGTACTTCCTGTTTTTTTAAAGCCTCAACGGCGCAGGCCATGGCCAGGTATGTCTTTCCGGTGCCGGCGGGGCCTATGCCGAAAACGATATCGTGTTTTTTTATCGCCTCCACGTATTCGTTCTGCCCGTTAGTCTTCGGCCCGATGCGTTTTCCCGCCGAGGAGCGCGTAATGCCGGAGTCCAATGCCGCCGGGCGGATATTTTGCCCGTCTTTTTTGAAGGTGGCTATCAGGTAAGCGATATCGTTTTTACCGATCTCCTCGTTTCCGGCGCGCAGGCTTTCAAGAAGGTATTCCACCAGCCGGCCCGCCTTTTCGATGCCTGCGGCTGTGCCGCTTATCTTCAGATAACCTCCGCGCAGGGTGAGTTTTACCTTTAGCTGTTCTTCGATGCTCTTTGTATTCGAATCATGGGCGCCAAAGATTGCCTGGGCTTCGTTCTGGGATTCTAACTTGATTATTTTGTCCACTATTTCAGGTTTTCTTTCGGCTCCAGCATTTCAGTAACTTCCGTTCTGGTTTCTGAGCTGACGGGTATCTTCAAGTTTTGGCCGGCGTAAAGCCTGTCCGGAGAACGCAAGGTGTCCTTGTTAGCTTCGTAGATCTTCGGCCATTTCTTGGTCGTACCGTAAAATTTCATCGAGATCTTTTGCAGGGTATCGTTCTTTTCTACCGTGTAGTTTTCGAAGTTCTGTACGGATGTTTCTTCGACTATCGTTTCCTGGGGCATCATGGTTTCTTCGGGCATGCTTGAAGAAACAGGAGTGACTGAAGGGCATTTTGCCTGGGATGGTTTGGCAAAGCCCAGCTCTACCTCGAATACCCTGGTGGTGCGTGTGGCCTTTCTTTCCGCTGGTTCAGCCGGAGGCGTGCCCATGATATAGCCGCGGTTGCCGGATGAAGACGAAAGATCCTGATCGATTCTGTCGCGCGTGAGGTTGTAGGTCCTGGCCACGCATCCTGAAAGGGCGACAGTCGAAGTTAATACGCAGATTCCCGCCAATTTGATCCTGTTCATTTTACTTCCTCCTCTTTATGGTTATTCCTAATTCGTTCAATTGTTTATCTTCGACATCCGATGGGGCGCCGGTTAAGGGGCAGTAAGCCGCCGAATTCTTCGGGAAAGCGATTGTTTCGCGTATGCTTTCCTCTCCTGAAAGGATCGCCAGCAGCCTGTCCAGTCCGAAGGCCACCCCTCCGTGCGGAGGAGCGCCATACCGGAATGCCTCGAGAAGAAAACCGAAGCGTTTGTTTGCCTCTTCGCTTTTTATCCCGAGCATGTCGAAAATCCTCTGCTGGAGCAGTCCGTTGTGGATCCTTATCGAGCCGCTTCCTAATTCCATGCCGTTTAAGACCAGGTCGTATGAACGCGATTTAACTTTTCCCGGATCGGCCTCCAGGTTTTCCAGGTCGCTTTCCGCCGGTGAAGTAAAAGGATGGTGTTCACTCTCCCAGCGCTTCTCCTCATCGTTGTATTTGAAAAGAGGGAAATCCACTACCCAGCAGAAAGCGAATCCTTCCTTTGTTTCCGGCCTAAGATCGGGCTTGTCGGATTTGTATTTTTCCATCGCCTCTTTGTAAGATATGCGCGGGAAAGGGGTTTTTATATCGACTCCCTTGATCTCCTTGAGTATTAGCTGCATCAGGCCTTCGGTCAGGCTGAAAATATCTTCTTCGCTGATAAAGGACATTTCGATATCCAGCTGGGTGAATTCCGGCTGGCGGTCGGCGCGCAGGTCTTCATCGCGGAAGCAGCGGGCGAGGTGAGAGTATTTTTCTATGCCCGCGACCATCAAAAGCTGTTTAAATAGCTGCGGAGACTGGGGCAGGGCGAAAAATTGCCCGGGGTTTACCCTCGATGGCACCAGGTAATCCCTTGCTCCTTCGGGCGTGGATTTGGTAAGTATGGGTGTTTCGCATTCGATAAAGTCCCGGCTGCCCAGGAACGCCCGGATGATCTTGTACAGGTCGCTTCTTAAAACCAGGTTGGCGAAGGCCTTTTTGCGCCTTAGGTCGAGGTAGCGGTATTTCAGGCGTGTCTCTTCGGTAATTTCGGTTTCTTCCTCGATCTCGAACGGAGGGTTAAGGCTCGGGTTCAATATTTCGAGTTCTTTTACCAGGATTTCAATTTCTCCGGTGGACAGCTTTTCGTTGATTGTGCCTTTTGGGCGCATGTTCACCGTTCCTTTTATCCTGATCACGAATTCGTTCCTTAAATCCTGGGCGGTTTTATATGCCTCGCCGGATTCCCTGGGGATAAAGACGATCTGCGTGAATCCGCTGCGGTCGCGGATATCGATGAAGATCAGTTTTCCGTGGTCCCTTCTCCTGGCAACCCATCCGCAAAGTATTACTTCCTGTCCGCTGCTGGCGGAGTTAAGTTCTCCGCAGGTATGTGTTCTTAGCATTTTAATTCCTTGGTTAGTTCCTGGATGTTGATTTCTTTTTGAGTCCCGCCTGCCATGTCTTTTAAGGAAACTACGCCTTTCTTTAATTCATCTTCTCCCAGGATCAGGACAAACCCGGCCGAAGCGTCGTTGGCCGAGCGCATCGCGGATTTAAGCGACCTGCCCAGGTGGTCCATCTCGCAGGGTATCCCGGAAAAACGCAGCCTGCTGATTATCTTTAACCCTTCCTTCTTCGCTTCTTCGCCGAGCGGTATCAGGTAGATTAATTTTCCGGACTGTCCGGACCCCCGGGCGGCTTCTGAAGCCAGAAGCACCCTTTCTACCCCGAAAGCAAATCCTATGCCTCCGGTATCCGGGCCACCGAGTTCCCTGATCAGGTTGTTATAACGGCCTCCCGCGCCGATGGCGTCCTGGCTGCCCAGGCTGCCGTGGGTAATCTCGAAAACGGTCCGGTTATAGTAATCCAGGCCGCGTACAAGAAGCGGCGAAATCTCGAAAGGTATGCCCAGGTTTTGCAAGCCACCGGTTACCCGGTTGAAATGGTCCCGGCAATCCGGGCAGAGGCAGGCGTCGTTTAATCCGATGGAGCTGACAATTTCCCTGCAGGTTTCATTTTTGCAATCAAGTATCCTTAAGACGTTGTTCTCAAGCCTTAAACGGCAATCCGGGCAGAGCCTGTCTTTTTCTTTCTGGAGCGATTGCCTTAGGTTCGAGCTTAAGGCAAGCTTGTCTTTCGGGCAGCCCAGGCTGTTGATCCTGATCCTGTAATTCTTGACCGCGAATCCCTCCAGCAGCCGGCCGGCGAGTTCGATTGTTTCAATATCTACGGTTGCCTCCTGGGAGCCGATTACCTCGCAGCCTATATGATGAAACTGGCGGAGCCTTCCTTTTTGCGGCCTTTCCATGCGGAACATCGGCCCTATGTAGTAAAGTTTGGCGAATGGGCAGGTTTTGTCGAGGTTGTTTTCCAGGTAACTGCGCGCGATCGGAGCGGTCCCCTCCGGCCGCATGGCGTAAAGGTCCTGCTGGTTATGAATGAGGAACATCTGTTTCTGCACTATTTCCGTACTGTCGCCTAAAGAGCGGTTAAACAGGGATGCGTCCTCGATTACGGGGGTGCGGATTTCGCGGTAATTATACAGGGAAAATATCCTGCGCGCCGTATTTTCAATCTCCTGCCATCTGGGTGTTTCGTCGGGCAGGATGTCTTTTGTGCCCGGGATTCTTTTATACACGGATTATGCCTCGCAGGATTATTTAATTTTTTGTTTCATTTCCAAACCGGCTTTAAAGATCACTACTTTTCTGGGTGGGACAGGTATAACCTGGTTGGTGCGCGGGTTCCTTCCTGTGCGGCTTTTTCTCTGTTTTATCTTGAATACGCCGAAGTTACGCAGTTCGATCCGTTCCCCTCTGACCAGGGCATCGACGATACAGTCGAATGTCCTCTGCACTACTTCTTTTACATCTATCTGTTTTAAGTTCGTTTCGTCGGATACTTTTAAGACAATATCTTTTTTGGTCATTTCATGTCCTCCTAGAACAAAGGTACCCTGTATAATACAGGCGCGCTTTGCTAAATATAATAACAGCAAAATGTTACGGTGTCAAGTAATAATGACGCCGGGAGTTTATAATACCAGGGATAGCCGGTCTTCTCCCAGCAGTTCATCCAGGCCCTGGATCAATTTTTCAGACGGAAGGACATACAGGTTCTCCCCGACTACCACCTGCACACGGCTTTTTACGCTTACCGGTCTGCCGGCCGGGCCGGCGTCCAGGTTCAGGTAGATCGGGACGCTTCCTTTATGTTCGGAAAGCAGCTCTTTGAGGGATTCGAATATATTTTCTTTGATCCCTGAAAGGTTTATGTTCATGGCGGTAATCAACCGGTATATCTCTTCAAAAGGGAAAAGGTCTTCAACGATGATCTTGGGAGTGTCTTCCGTAAGATTGAGAGTCCCCCGGATGTGCACGATCGTATTCGGCAGGATATACCGGCTTACCTTGGAGAAGGCGCGGGGAAAAACCAATACCTCTACTACTCCATCAAGGTCCTCCAGTTTCAATATGGCCATTTTTTCCTGTTTGGCGCGGGTAAGCGTTTGTTTTATTTTTGAAATCAACCCGACGATCTTTATGGTGTCCTGGTCTTTATGCTCGTGGAGGCTGGCGGTAGAGCAGGAAACGAAACGTTTCAACTGCCTGGCATAACGGGCAAGCGGGTGGCCGCTGACATAAAAACCGAGCATGTCTTTTTCAAAAGAAAGCAGCTGCGGTTCCGGCCATTCCTTACAGTCGGAAACGATTTCAGCCGTTTTGGCGAATCCGTTCTGCGAGATTGCCTGGTCGAAGAATGAGAGCTGCCCGCTGGATTTTTCTTTCTGTAATCTTTGCGACCTATCCAGGATGGCGTCCAGGCTGGTGAACATCCTGGCCCTAAGCGTGCCGAAACAATCCATCGCCCCGCACTTGATCAGGCTTTCCAATACCTTCCTGTTTGCCAGCCTCAAGTCAATCCTTCCGCATAAATCTTCCAGCGACTTGAATTTACCGTTGTTTCTGGCGTTGACTATCGACTCGCTCGCCCCCTTCCCCACGTTCTTTATTGCCAGCAGGCCGAAGCGGATACTCTTTTCATTTTCCACTTTAAAGAGCACGTCGCTTTCATTGATATCCGGGGGGAGCACTTCCAGCCCCATCTGCTGCGCTTCGTTTACATAGGTAACGATCTTGTCGGTATTGTCCCTTTCAGAAGTAAGCAGTGCGGTCATGAATTCTACCGGGTAATTCGCTTTTAGGTACGCGGTCCGGTAAGAGATCAGGGCGTAAGCCGTTGAATGTGATTTGTTGAAACCGTACCCGGAGAAATATTCGATCAGGTCGAATATTTTTGTGGCGATGGATTCTTTTATCCCGTTTTTCTGGCAGCCGTGCGTAAAAGTATTCCTTTGTTTTTCCATTACCTCCGGGATCTTTTTACCCATTGCCTTGCGCAGGATGTCCGCCTGGGCAAGTGAAAAACCCGCCAGGGCCGAAGCTATCTGCATGATTTGTTCCTGGTAAACCATAATTCCATATGTTTCCTTGAGGATCGGCTCCAGCCTGGGGTGTTCGTATTTGATCGGTACCAGCCCGTGTTTGCGTTTCATGAAGTCGTCGAGCATTCCCGATCCTATGGGGCCGGGGCGGTAAAGAGCGATAAGCGCGATCAGGTCTTCGAAGCGTTCGGGCACGAGTTTTTTCAGCAAATCGCGCATCCCTCCGCTTTCAACCTGGAAGACCCCGATGGTGTGGCTGGAGGCCAGGAGTTTGTAGGTATTGGCATTGTCCAGCGGAAGGTTTTCGATGTCGATATTCATGCCCCGTGTTTTTTTCACAAGCTTTAACGTTTCATCGATTACCGTAAGGGTTTTTAAGCCGAGGAAGTCTACTTTCAGCAAGCCGATCTTTTCAAGGGACTCCATACTGTAGCCGGTGGTAACCTGGTCGTCGCCTGTTTTAAACAGCGGCATGTAGTTGTTCAGCGGTTTATCCGCGATGATTACCCCCGCAGCGTGCACTGAAGCATGCCGGTTAAGGCCCTCAAGGGAAAGAGCGGTATTGATAAGCTTGGTTATCTGCGGGTCGTTTTTGTAAAGGTTTGCCAGCTCCGGCTCGCTTTCCATCGCCTTTTTAAGTGTCATATCGAGTTCCGCGGGGATCATCTTCGCTATGCGGTCGACATCGGCGTAAGAAAACCCCATTACCCTGCCTACGTCGCGGATTACCCCGCGCGCCTGCATGGTTCCGAAGGTAATGATCTGGGCGACGTTTTCCCTTCCGTATTTGTTGGTCACGTAATCGATTACTTCCTGCCTGCGTTCATAGCAGAAGTCGATATCGATATCCGGCATGCTCAAGCGTTCCGGATTGAGGAATCTTTCGAAGAGCAGCCCGTATTTAAGCGGGTTAAGGTCTGTGATACCCATCAGGTAGCTCACCAGGCTTCCTGCTGCCGAACCTCTCCCGGGGCCGACGGGTATTCCCTGGCTTTTCGCGTGGGAAATGAAATCCCAGACGATCAGGAAGTAGCTGACGAAACCCATATGTTTGATTATTTTAAATTCGTGCTCGAGGCGGCTCCTTGCTTCCTGGCTGTCCTGGAGGGCCGAAATCCAGACGGCGACGCTGCCGCTGT
>CAZNGC010000004.1:0-26367 GCA_964572435.1 uncultured Planctomycetales bacterium
GTTTACGAACGAATGCCGCACTTTCGCTATGCGGAAAGTGCGGCCTTGAGCGAGTAAACCGGCAGGCAAATGCGTAACGACCTATGGAAATAACCCGCATTTAGACTATTTATTTGCTAAAATCGATTCGGCGGCGGCAAGCACGTCCTCCACGCTGACCGCCTTAAGACAGGCAAATCCCTTTTTGCAGTCATGAGCCAGACAGCTGATGCAACCTGCATCTTTATGCAAATATTTGTCTTTATCGCCCAAAGGGCCCCAGCGCCGCGGGCTAAGCCCGGGCTGGTTGCGCCCGAATATGGAGATTACCGGCACTCCAAGGCTGGAGGCAATATGCACCGGGCCGGAATCGTTGGAAATGAACAAGGCGCATCTTTTGAGCAGGCTGGCCAGGCGGCTTACCGAAGTCTTCCCGGAAAGGTTGAGCCCTGCGCCGGACAACCCCTTGATGACCGCATCCGCCAGATGCGTATCCTGGGGCCCGGATAACACCAGGACCTTAAAACCGTATTTCTTTGCCAGCTGCGCGGCGGCCCTGGCGAAATTTTCCGCAGGCCATATCTTCGACGGGCAGCTCGCCCCGGGATTGACCGCCAGAAGTTTATCCGCCCACCTTATCCCGTTCTCCTCCAGCAGGCGGTTAACCCACTCTTCGGATTCCGTTCTTATAGGCACGAACAAATCCGCGGCGTTTCCGCTTATCCCCAGTTTCTTGAGCAGGTCCAGATTATACTGAACCTCGTGTTTCAACCCGTCCTGCTTTTCATGTTTTACCCTAATGTTATTCAGGAAACCGAATTTCCGGTCATACCCGATGCGCCTGGGAATGGCCGCCAGGAAAGTAAAAATGTGCGCGCGGTTAGTTGGATGCAGGGTAAACGCCAGGTCGAACTTCTTTTTCTTAAGCCTTGAGGCGAATTTAAACGAACGCCACCAGCTCCTGTGCTTGATATCCTTATCGTAAACGATTACCTCGTCGAGATAAGGATTACCGTCCACTACATCCCGGGCATAAGGGGCTACGATCATGGCAATATAAGCCTGCGGGTATTTTTCTCTTAACGCCTTGATCACCGGAGTGGACAATACCACGTCGCCTATCCTGTCGGTCCGCGTTATCAATATACGCCTATACTCCGCATTTTGCGCTCGCTGCCCGGTTTTTTTGCCCTCAAGCATAGAATTTACCTGCGCGAAAACCTCGCCGGTTTTCAGGCAGGCCAGGCAGGCGGAATCCCCAAAACGGCAGGCCGCTTTTTCGCATGGCCGGCAAAAAACGTCTTTCTTGATGATTATATTATCATCTGACCATGGGCCGTATTTATTCTCGTTCGTCGGCCCGAAGATAGCGGCGCAAGGCGTATTCAGGTATCCAGCCAAATGCATGATCGCGCTATCGTTGGTGATCAAGAGCCTGGAGCGCTTAAGCAAAACTGCCAGCTGGCTGATCGAAGTCTTTCCGCAAAGATCAAGCACTCCTTCTTTGGCCTGGCTCTTTACGTACGCGCATACAGGCTCATCCGCCCTGTCCCCGGCAAGAGCCACGCTCCACCCATCTTTAACCAGCAAACCGCAGAGCCGGCCGAAATTCTGCTTATCCCAGCGCTTGATCTGGCTCCGGGCTCCAGGGGCGACAACGATAAGCCTGGCATTATCATCAAATTTTTCCTCCTTCAAGACGCCATTGATATATTCTTCATCCCCGCAAGAAACCGCCAACGACTGTTGTTTCCTTTCCCTGAAAAGATAACCCGGAAAACCCGCCCAGAAAAGATGTCTGTCTTTCATATGCCTGAAACGCTGGGGTATAAAACGCAACGCTGAACTCCTTTTTGCCGCGGGCAGGAACGCGCCGAAGAAGCTGTTGCGCAGATCGACAACCAGGTCGAATTTTTCTTGCGCCAGAGAAAAAAACAACTTTGCCTTATCCCTTAACCTGGCATGCTTGTCGAAAACAACTGTCCTTTTTATCCTTGGGTTTGCGGTAAATATCTCTTTCGGCCTCTCGGGGACAAGGCAGGTGATTTCAGCCTGGGGATACTCGTTGCACAAGGCGTCTAAAACCGGCAGGCTTAAGATACAATCGCCTATATTGCTTAAAGTGACGAAAAGTATTTTCATTTATCCTTTATCTTGCGCGCCTGCGCCATCACGTCCGCTACGCTCACCGCCTTCATGCAGCGGTTATCGCGGCAGTTTACCTTATAACACGGTATCCTGCACCCCACGTCTTTCTGCAGGACGACAGCGTTGGTATCCGGGTAGGGCCCGGTAATCTCTTTGGCCGTCGGGCCGAATATGGCGATTATCTTCCTGGCGCCTACGGCATTGGCTATATGCAGCGGCCCGGTATCGGCGGTAACAAACAGGTCCGCCCTCCTGGCCAGGGCAGCCAGATGTTTTATGTTGAAGACCCCGCAGGCAAGCAAAGGTTTTTCTTTCATCCTGTCTTTTATCTGGTTGGCCAGCGGCAAATCGGAAATACTGCCGGTAATAAGCACTTTGGCCTTCA
Organism: uncultured Planctomycetales bacterium; assembly: GCA_964572435.1. GTDB lineage: Bacteria > Omnitrophota > Gorgyraeia > Gygaellales > Profunditerraquicolaceae > UBA6249. The sequence continues at coordinate 2,513 of CAZNGC010000004.1, forward strand.
AATCCCCGGACAGTTCATCGGCCAGTCCGGCCCAGTATTCCTTCGGCCAGCGCTTGGGCATCCAGTTGCCGCCGGGATTAAGCGCCGCCAGGAAATCGCCTTTGAGCACGCCGTTTCTCGCCAGGAAATCGTCCACGTATTTTTCTTCTTCCGGGCTAAAACTGAAATCGAGATACCGGTCTTCCACGCGTAAACCCGACTTCTCGATAACGTTCAGATAAAAATCTATACGGTGAAGCGAATCCGGTGAAGGCATGGGTATATTTGTGGTAAGCAGGAAAGCGCGTTTCTTCGTGTAATAGCCTATCCTCTGGCCGATACCGGCCAGCCTGCAGATCAACGCGCGGCTGAACGAACGGTGCAGAAGGAAAACCGTGTCGAATTTCCTGCTCCTAAGCAGGCTGATAAAGCCGAGTTTGTCCAGGATCCTTTGATGCCTGTCTTTTTCATCGAAGATGATTATTTCGTCAAGATAGGGATTGCCTTTGAGAATGGGATAACACCTGCTCGGGATAACGCAGGCGATGAAACTGTCAGGGTAATTCCTGCGCACGTTCCTGATCGAAGCGGTGGAAAAAAGGACATCCCCCAGCCAGTTGACGTTGAATATAAGGATCCGTTTGGCGGCCTTAAGCTTATTCATCGTTTTACCTCCGAAGCACTCCCGTCCCGCAGCGGCGCGCCGGCTCAAGAAGCCCGCTGTAAACCGCGGCGGTCTGATCAACCATTTTCTCCTTGGAAAAATTATCCGCGATGAACTTGCGGGCGTTAACGCCGAGCCTATCGCGCAGCGTTTTATCGTCCAGCAGGCGGCTGATCCCGGCGGCCAACGCCTGTGGATCCGCGGGCGGGACAAGCAGCCCGTTTTTACCGTCATCGATCAATGTCTTTATACCACCGACGGCAGAACCAACCACCGGAAGCCCCTGGGCCATCGCCTCCATCACGGCCAGACCCAACCCCTCCTGCAACGAAGGCATCACAAAGATATCCATAGCCGCCAATACACCCTGGGTACCTGCGGCCCTGGGCAGGAACAAAACGTTCTTCTGGATCCTAAGCTCTTGCGCCTGCCGGAGCAGCGCCTCTTTCATCTTCCCTTCCCCAACCACCAGCAATTTCACCGACGGGAAATTCTTCAGGATACCATGCATCGACTGCAACAGGTAGGTATGGCCTTTTACGTCCGAAAGGCGGGCAACAATCCCCAGCAGGGGTTCGCTCCCGACCCCGATCGACTGCCTGAAAGACTGCCTGCCGGAGAAATCTCCGAAAAGGCGAAGGTCTATGCCGTTATTCACTATCGTTACCTTTTCTTCACTCAACCCCAGATCCTTAACCAGGTGCTCCCTGACGGGCCGGCTTATCGCGATCACGGCGCCTCCCCAGCAGGGGAATAACCTGCGGGATAGCTTCGGCTTGAAAAAACCGTGGCAGGTAAAAACATGCGGCTTGCGGCAATAGCGCCCAAGCAAATCGCCCAAAACCTGGGTAGTCCTGCTGTTCGAATGTACCAGGTCGATCGATCCGAAGGCAATCTCTTTTCTTAACTTCAGGAAGCTGGAGATTATTTTCGGGCTGATTTCTTTTTTCGTATCCAGCGGCACGCGGATATGTTTCACTCCGGCTTCGATGAACTTTTCAACAAGCTCGCCGCCGCTGGAAGCCAGGTACACCTCGTGCCCTTTCTCGGTAAGACCGGAGGAAAGGGTAAAAAGGTAACTCGTTATCCCGCCTATGTTGAGATGATTGGCGACAAAAAGTATCTTCATTTTAAAAGTTTATCCACCGCCGCCAGCACTTCCTCGGGAGTGATCTGGGCCATACAGCGTTTAGTGCGGCAGGCGGTTTTATAACACGGGCTGCAATTCAAGGCCTTGTCGATCACGACGAAGTCCCTGCCCGGGGGCAGGTGCCTGCGCGCGTCGGTCGGCCCGAAAAGCGCGATAAAAGGCGTGCCCATTGCCGAAGCTATGTGCAAAGGAGAAGAATCGGCGGAAATAAACACGTTGCACTTCTTGATCAGGGCGGCCAGCTCATTCACGCTGGTCTTACCGCAAGCGTTGATGATCTTGACCCCTTTCAACGAATTTACCAGGGTATCGGCGCTTGAGGCGTCCCCGGATGTGCCGGTAACCACCACGCGGATGTCGCGCAATCCAAGCTCCTCGCAAAGCCTCTTTATCTGCTGCTGCGGCCAAACCTTGGTCTGCCATCTGGCGGAGGCCCCGATATTGATCCCGACTATTTTCTGCGTCTCGCTCAACCACTGGGCATTCAGCAAATCGTCCATGCGTTTTATGTCCTCGGAAGAAGGCCAAAGCTCCAGGGAACTATTCAACAGGTCAACCCCCAGCATTTTGAGTATCCTAAACTGGTGCGTAACCGGGTCGATCGGCGGCTTTTCGTCCCTGATCCGGTGCTGGAGCAGGAAAGAAAACTTCCCGTTGTCATAACCGTAGCAATTTACGCAGCCGCTCAAAAATGAAAGCAGGTGGCTTGCCCGGCTGTTCTGCAGGTCGATAACGATATCGAAGTTCTTTTTTCTCAATACTCTGCCGATACCCAGCAAGCCCTTTAAGCCCTTATCGTTGTTTTTCAGGTCGCAGACCAGCAACTCGTCGATATACGGGCTCCTCAACAAGACATCCTTGCACTCTTCGCCGGTAAGAAAACTTATCCTATAGCCGGGATAAGGGAATTTCTCGCGGATCGCCCTTAAAGCCGCGGTAGAAAGTATCACGTCCCCCAGGGAGCCGGTCTTGATTACGAGGACCTTGAAATTGCTCAAGGCATCGCGGTAAACATCCAGGGTATTCTTGACCATCAGCTCCACGGTATATTTTTCTTTTATCTTCACATAGGCGTTTTCCGCCAGGACCCTGGCAAGATGCGTATCTTCATAAACGCGCATTATGGCATCAGCCATGCTCTTGTGGTCTGCCGGAGGCACAAGTAAACCGTTCTTCCCGTCCTCGATAATATCGATGACCCCTCCGACCCTCGTAGCTACTACCGGCACCCCCGAGGCTTGGGCCTCGACCACCACCCGGCCGAAGGCCTCATGGGTCGTAGTCGCCAATACCAGCAGGTCCAGATGCGCCAATATTCCCGGGATGTCCCTTTGCGTCCCCAGGAATTCCGTGCAATGCCAAAGCCCCAACCTGCGCACCAAGACTTGAACCTCTTCTTTATACGCCTCTTTCGACGCTGGGGCGTCGCCGACTATCCATATCTTCAATTTGGGCACCGCCCTGGAGATGCGGGCCATCGCCTTGATAAAATGCAGGTGCCCTTTCAAAGGAGTGATCCTGCCGATAATCCCAACGTTTAATTCCCCTTTCCTCCTCGACAGCGGGTCGCTGTATTTGAACCTCTCCAGATCGACGCTGCGCGGCACAAGCCTTATCCTTTCGCGGGGGACCCCGAAATCTTCGATCATATGCCTGGCGATCACGTTGCTCAAAACGATCACCCTCTTTGCCCAACCCATGACGACGCTGAAAAAATGTTTCTGGTAATACCCGTGACAAGTGGTTATGAACACTGCCTTAGTCAGACGGCAGGCAAAAAACGCGATCCAGGCGGGGACGCGGGAACGCGCGTGCACGATATCGATCTCCTCGCGCCTGATTATCCCGGCCAAAACCGGAACCAGTTTATAAATCGAGAAAATGGATTTCTTGTGCACCGGCAGGCTGTAGTGTTTTGCCCCGCTTGCCTCGAGTTCCCTGACCAGCGTGCCGCCGGCGGAAACCACGACCACCTTATGCCCCTGGCGCACCAGGTACTTCGATAAATCCAGCGTCCCGGTTTCCACCCCGCCTACGTTAAGCTCGGGCAATATCTGCAGTATGTTCATAATATCCTGTCCAGGGCTTCTCCTGCTTTCAAATTATCGTCCGGAAAACTTATTGCCGGCCGGTCCCTGAATATCTCCTTAAGGAACCCCGATAATTCATCCGCCTGTTTTATATATATGTATTTCTTCTCCGAGAAATTTTTCAGGAATCTCCGGTGCTTGCGGCTTAAGCCGGCTGCGCCGAAGACAACGACATGTTTTTGCGCGCTTACGGCCTCGGAGATCATCGAGATGCTCTCCGGGGAAATAACGAGCAGGCTGCTCAAACCCAGTATCCCGCCCACGGCGTCGGGATGGTTGTTCTCGTTAGCAATGAGCAGGAATTTGCAGCGCGGATAATCCCCGAATTCCTCCTTTAGCGCCTGTTCCGCTTCCGGAGGCGTACGCCTGGAAGTGGTAATCAACAGGTCCGCTCCCTCTTCTTCGGCGGCTTTTTTCAATTGAGCGGACAAACCGATAACCTGCTGACGGCTCAGGCGGAATTTCCTGCTGTCGCCTCCGATCAGGACGCCGATGCAGCGGCCGGACAAAGGCGCCTTCAACAGGCCAGACTGAAGCAGCCCCTGCGACCTCTCCTTAAGATAATCCTCGTCGATCAGGTTAAGCGCCCCCTCGGTAATCACCACGTTCCCGCTTTTCCCCGGCCTGTCGTGCCGCGGGATGATCGCCAGGTCGAACTTCTTTAAACCGACAGAGGCCGGGCGCATCAAAACAACCGACTTTGCCTGATTGGCCCTTGCCAGTATGTAATTTACCGCGCTCAACTTGTCCCCGGCGGAAATAACCACATCAGGGTTCAGGTTATTCAATCCTTCCCGGCTCTCCGCGGATAACGCCGGGCGCAGGAAATCCAGGCAGCGGAAATACCTGTTCCGGGAAGCAAAAGAAGCCATCCGGCTGAAGATAAGCCTGAAAAACCTTCCGCGGAATTTTATTTCGCGCACAAAAAGGGAGGTTTTTATCCCTTGAGCGGACAACCTGCGGATAATCAGCCTCGCCGCGCTCTCCGCCTGGCGCAGGTGACCGGCCTTGGAATCAGAAAGTATAAGGATCTCCTTTTCCCTTCCGTACTTCCATATCTTGTAAGTCCAGAGATATTCATGAGGGTATTGCCGGATGTATTTCTCGTAAATACCTGCCAGCTTCTGCAGGTTATCACGGACGTCCTTGGCGGCATTGCCGCAGCTGGAAACGGTATAGACGCTATCCAGGATAACCTTTGTATGCGGCCCGTTTACCCTGGTATAGAAAACCGGGATTATCGAACAGCCGTATTTCAAGGCGAGTTTTACCGCGCCGGTCGACATCGAAGCCTGCCTGCCGAAGAATTTCACGATCTCCCCGCTCTTGCCTCCCTGGTCTGCCGTCATCCCGATTGACTGGTTTTCTTTAAGCACCCCGATAAGCTCCCTCAACCCTCCCTGTTTATGTATCAGCTTTGCCCCCTGTTTGAGCCGGTAGGAATTGAGCAGGCTATTCAGGCGCGGCAGGCCCTGGTCGCGCACAAAAAGTATAAAAGGAAACCCGAGGTTGGCGCAAATGATATTGGAGAGCTCCCAGTTTCCTTCGTGCACCGCCAGAAAAATTACCCCCTTGCCTCTTTTAAAGGCCTCTTCGATCAAATGGCTGTTTTCGATATGGATATATTTACCCAGGTACGCCTTGTCGATGCGCGGGATAAAAGAAATCTCGACGAGGTTTTGCCCGAAAGACTGGTAGGCCCTGCGGGCCATCACGCGGGCCTGCCGGAAATCGTCAGCCGGGCCGATGGCCTTCTTTATGTTGGCGCAGGCAATCGAACGGTGGCGGACGTCAAAGAAATAAATTATATCCCCCAGCCTCCTGCCCAGAAAAAGGCTGGCGTTCAAAGGAAGCAGCCTGGTAACCAGGCTGGCGGCCCTAAAAACCAAACAACTCAGATAATCGACGGTCGAATTCTGCTTCATTTTTAGTTATCTTCAGCTTGATCCTCAAGGAAAAAACTCCCGGACGGGATATTTTCAACCGGGAAATCTTCACCGCGTCTTTTTCGGTAGTGATAATCGCCTCCGCCCCCATGTCCCCGGCGCGCCTGATGACCGCATCAATGTCCGCCTGCGTGTAAGCATGGTGGTCGTCAAATCTTAACGTTTCCGCGGCGTCGATCCCCAGCGAACGGACCGTATCTTCAAAAGCCAGCGGGTTGCCTATACCCGAGAAAATCAGCGCCTTCTTGCCTTTAAAGGCATCCGCACCCAGGACCTGTCCCGGCTTATCCAGGCTGACGAAAGATTCGAAGGCATGCCTTGATTCCGCTATCAACGCCCGGGGGTTGATCTTTTTCAATTTAAGAGTAAGAGGAAGGGTGTCCTGTCCCGTCCCAACCTGGGTAAGCACGAAGATATCCGCCCTCTTCAGCACCCACAGCGGCTCGCGCAAAAACCCTGCGGGGATCAACCGCATGTTCCCAAATGGGTCACGGCTGTCAATACTGATAATCTCCAGGTCCTTGAATATCCTCCATTGCTGCATACCGTCATCCAGAACCACGGTATCCGCTCCATAATCCCTGACTGCGCTGGATGCCGACCTTATCCTGTCTTTGTCCACAAGCACGCGCGCCTGCGGCAGGTTATTTTGCAGCATCGCCGGCTCATCGGCGATACGGCATCCGGCGCCTCCGGAACGCATCCCGTAACCCCTGCTAAGTACAGCCACCTTGCGGCCTTTCAAAGCCAGCTTTACCGCCAAGCATTCTACCAGGCTGGTCTTTCCGGTCCCCCCTAAAGTAATATTCCCCACGCTGATTACCTTGCAGCCAAGCCGCCTGGGCCGGATAAGGTAAAAACCCGCTATTACAGAAACCGCCAAGCCGTAAACCAGGGAAAGCAAAAATAACACTCCCCTAGAAAAAACAGCCAAAGGCCCTTCGGCCTTGCGGGTAACCAGATTATAGAGGTAATCTCTTGGGAAACTCATGGCAAAGCTTAAATTGCCTTGAAGAGCATCAAAAACCCGATAAGTATGAACAGAGAAGCACCCACGCAACGGATCAATTCCGGCCTGATGAATTTAGCCAAAAGCGCTCCCAGGAAAACCGAGATCACCGTGACAATTACATAAGCGGCTACCGAACCAAGCCAGACCGAAACGGGTTTACCGGTTTTAGCCGCCAGCCCTATGCCGACCAGCTGGGTTTTATCCGCCAATTCCGCGAAGAACACCGCGCCAAAGGTAGTTAAAATCACCTTCCAATCCATCTGATTCTCCTTTCCCGGATATATATTAAATAAATATGATAGCACATAAGGCAGGCCCTAGCAAATGGTTTAAAAGGATTAAAACGCTGGAGCGCCAACAGGATAGGTGATTATCCGGGGATAAGCGCGGAGATCCGGCTCAAGCGGTCAACTATCACGTCCGCCCTCCCCAGGTATTCTTCAGGCAGGCTGGTAGAAACCGCGATACAGGGCATCCCGGCTTTTTTGGCAGAGATAATCCCGAACGGCGCGTTTTCCACAACAACGCACTCCTCCGGTTTAAGCCCGAGCAGGCCGGCGGCCTTAAGGTAAGGTTCGGGATGTGGCTTTCCGTTCTTGACCTGATTACCGGCCACCACCACATCGAAAATCCCGCGCAGTCCGGCAGGAAGTATCTTCTCTATCTCGTTAAGCGGGCTTCCGCTGACCAGCCCAAGCATAAAACCCTTTCCTTTAAGCTCAACCAGCAGTTCGCGCGCGCCGTGGAAGATATGCCGTTTGAAATAACGCCTGAACACTTTCTGGCGCAGGCTGAATATCTCCTCAAGCAGCCTTTGCGTCGGTTTTATCTTTTCGCGACGGAGCAGGCCTTTAAGGGTAGTCTCCCAACGCTCCCCCTCCTGGCTGTAGACCTCAAAACAACTCACCCGCACGCCATACGGCCTCAAGGCTTCATACCAGGCGATAAAATGATAAGGCATGGAATCGACGATCACGCCGTCCATGTCAAAGACAACCGCCCTGGGTTTACAATCAAGTTTTCTCATCTTGAACAATTAATCCGAAGATAAAAAAGAAAGGTTGCGCTCGATAAATTCGATCAGTTCCTGCTGCACACCGGCAGAGATATTGCGGAATTCCACTCCGAAACCCGGATACTCATGCGGCTGCACCTCTTTATCCGGGATCCAGACAACCGCGGCTTCGATCACGATTTCCTGTTTGGACGGAGAAAGCCTCATCTTAAGGACCACTTCATCACCCAGTTTGAAGCTGTCGCAGCCGAAAATGAAAGCGCCAACCGCGCTCAAGTTCAGTATATCCACCTTTAAGCAAACCGGGGAAGCCGGGGACTTGGACTTCAACTCCACTTTCAGGTCGATGGGAAGGCGCTTGAACCTGCGGCGCAGCTGCATCTTCTTGATATTCTCGATCGCCTTATCCTCTTTGAAACTGTTGACCGCTAAATCCTCGGCGGCATAGATCTCGATGACCCTGTCCATGCCGGAAACGGCGAGAATCCCCCTCAAGTGCGCCGGGCAGTTTAGGAATTTCATCCTCCCCTGGCTATTAATCACCTCCTTGTAGGCGATGACCACAACCGAAACCCCCATGTAATCTATGTTTTCGATATCTTCCAGGTTGCAAAGTATGTCCGTATACCCGTCGCGCAGGCATTGTCCGACGACTTCCACGAGATTGGCGGAATTAACGTCTATGCCTCCGGACAGGTCCATGATGATCACATTATTTTTCTGACGCAATCTTATCTCTAACATACAGATTTCGAGTCTTGCCTCCCCCCGTAAGCATACTAACACGGCTAAACCCGCATTACAAGCAAGTTAATAAACACCCGAGCCGCGTGTTTTCTTCCAGAATTCAAAAATTCCGGTATTCTCGGCAACCAGCACCCCGGAGGTAATCCTTAGGCTGTTCTTCGTATGCCTTTTCAACTCCAGGTTAGATACAGGCAATTCGTTAAATCCGTATTTCCTGGCGTCTTTGATCGCGCAACCATAAACGATCCGCGAAACCCTCGCCCAATGGCAGGCAGAAAAACACATCGGGCACGGTTCGCACGTAGAATAAATGACGCACCCTGACAGATCAATTGTTTTAAGCAGGCGGCAGGCGGCACGGATAGCGGTTATCTCGGCGTGGGCGGTAATATCCGTGTTCTTCCAGACAAGGTTATGCCTGCAGGCGATAACCTTCCCGCCTTTTACGATACAGGCGCCGAAAGGAGTCTGCCCTTTCTTTACGCCATCCATAGCTTTGGCGATAGCCAGGCGCATGAATTTTTCATCGATCTTTACCCTCTCCGGCATCTTAGCTCCCCAGGAATAATCCGATCATACAGGAGAAGCTCGTCCCCAGATTGACCAGGATCGAACCGCCGCATATTTTTTGCAAAGATACCCTGTCCTTATACGCGCCCCTGGCCATCAGATAGGCCAGGCCAAGAGCTAAAACCAGCACCGGAAAATATAAAACCGCCGCGGGAAACGGAAGCCCGAAAGCCAGGGAGAAGATAAAACCCGCCCCTCCCGCGATAACGGAAAGCGAATAGATGAAAACGCATTTTTCCTTGCCCAGGCGGACCAGCAGGTTATCCTTTCCGGCCGCCTTATCCGCCTCATAGTCCGGAAATTCGTTGGCCAGGATTACGTTTAGCACCGAGCAGGAAACCGGAATGGAAATAAAGAAAGCCAGGAGGTCAAACCTGGAGGCCTGTATATAAAAACCTGATTCTACCGCCAGTAAACCGAAACTATAGACGATAAAAAGCTCGCCCAGCCCCCTACTGACCCAGCGCAGCGGAGGCTTGGAATAAAACAATCCGCAGATAATGCCGGAGACCCCCAGCAAAAGCGTCCATTTCCCGGTCTTGAAATAAAATTGCAGGATTGCCCCCGCGGCCAAAGCCAGAAAAAACGCCGCGTAAAGCAATGCCTTGACTTCGCGCTCCGGGATCAACCTCCTGACCAGCACCTGGCTGCCGCCGCTAAAAGGCGTCTTGCCGAAAACCGCCGAACGGCTGTCCTCCCGTTTGTCGTAAATCTCGCCGCTGTAATGCGCGCCCAGTTGGATGAGCGCGCTTCCCAGCAAACCTAATAAGAATACCTGCGTGTTGAACTTCCCGGCGGAGCTTTGCGCCAGCAGCGCACCGAGAGAATAAGGCATGAGCGCCACGCTCAAGAACGGAATACGCGAAAGCTGAAGCCAATATTTCATCACCTATCCCTTTATGAAATCCTCATACACCGCCAGCGCCATCACTATGGCGGAACTCAAGAAAATAAAGAAATAATTTATGGCATCTTTGTTGGAACGCAGCCGGCAGGTCATCGCGCGCAGGAATTCCATATCATCCCTGTCGAGATCCATGCCTCCGGATATCTTTTCGTTGATCCGGCGCTGACTCAACTGCCGGCGCAACGTTCTATCCTCCCTGAATTTATACAAGAAGTACAGAAAAAACCCCGTAACGCCTACGTACCAGAAAAGCTTTGACCAGAACAACCCGTAAGACAAAGCGAGATTCACCACCCTTACCGAGATCGTGGCGATTACCCCCACAAAAAGCAGGACCCAGGAAACAGCGGTATCGCTGCAACTTTGGCGCCCGCGGCAGCCAAGACATTGCGCTTTCGGCTTAAATATTCTCCGTATCATTGGTCAATTCCCTGTTATTCGTCCGGCGGATGGCCTTAGCCATGCGCTCATACGCTTCTTTGGGAGTGGCGCCTTCGGTAAGATGGTCAAAACAAACAGCCGCGTATCCCCGGCGGTTCCTAATCCTGAAAATCCGCACTTTCAGATGCCCTATCCTCTCAAGCGTCATGAGCTATTCCCCTATATCCTCATTCCAAAGCCCCGGCCTGCTTTTTATGAATTCGCTCATCATATCCCGGCAATCCGCTGAATCCAAATTTACGATCTTTACCCCTCTCCTGCGCGCGTAAGCCTCCGGACCCTTGAATGTCCTGTTCTCCCCGATCACCACCTTGGGGATTTTATAAAGCAGGAGAGCGCCCATGCACATATCGCACGGCGAAAGCGTGGAATAAAGAACACACCCGCGGTAATCCGAATTCTTCAGCCTGCCTGCGTTTTCCAGACAATCCATCTCCGCGTGCAATATCGCCGAGCCTTTCTGTATCCTGCGGTTATGCCCCCTGGCAATTATCCTGCCGGATGAAACCAATACGGACCCGATAGGGATCCCTCCTTCGGACAACCCCTTCTTCGCCTCCCTGATCGCCTCTTTCATAAACCTGTCCATAAACGCCTACCTGGATATCTTAACGATCTTGTATCTCAACACGCCTGCCGGGACTTTTATCTCGGCCACTTCGCCTTCTTTATGGCCCAGAAGACCGGCGCCAACCGGCGAAGTGACGGAAATCTTATTCTGGCTATAATCAGCCTCCAGCTCGGAGACCAGCGTATACTCCATCTCTTCCCCGCTATCCGCATCCTCCAGCTTCACTATCGCCCCGATAAGCACCTGGTCCTGCGGAATATCTCCATCGAGTATGCGCACCCGGGAAAGCTTCTCTTCAAGCTCCGCGATTTGTTTTTCGTTATGCCCCTGGGCATCCTTGGCAGCGTCATATTCGGCATTCTCGCTGATATCGCCGTGTGAACGCGCCTCGCCTACGGCCCTGGAAATCTCCCGGCGCTTGACCGTCTTCAGGTATTCCAATTCTTCGACCAGCTTCTCATAACCCTGGCGGGTCAAATAAATTTCTCCGTCCATAAATACACCTCCTAAGCTGAAACCAATTCCCTGATCACCGCGATATTCCTGGCAGTCGCGCCCCTGTTGGCGACGATCAACTCATATGCGCGTTCAACCAGTTGCTTCGCCAGCAAATCGCTGGTCAATACCCGCCTTATCTTCTCCGCCAGGTCGCGCGAATCGACAGCGCAAAGCGCCGCCTCTTTTTCCAAAAACATCCTGGAGATGTCCCGGAAATTAAACATCTGCGGCCCGAAAACCACCGGCTTCTTCCGGCTGGCTGGCTCCAGTATATTATGCCCGCCTACAGGGACAAGGCTGCCGCCGACAAAAACAACATCCGCGGCAGAATAATAATTGAACAACTCCCCCATCACATCCAGAATAAACACCGGCCTTAAAGAGCAAGAGGCACAGGCGCCGGCCAGGCCGGAAATAAAAACAGGGGTAAACGAAAACCCGGAAACCAGCCCGGCAATATCCCTGCCGCGCTCGGTATGGCGCGGCGCAATCAATAGTTTCAGCCCGGGAAAGACAGGCAGAAGTTCCCTGTAGGCGTTCAGGATCATCTCTTCTTCAAACGGATGCGTGCTGCCGCAAACCCACAATTTATCTTCCGGGCCAAGCCATAATCTCCCGCGCAGCGAACTGGCCGCTTCCGCAGAACCGGCATCCTGGCCCAGGCTTATATCGAATTTTACATTACCGGTCAGCCGCACTTTATCCTCCGCTACCCCCAGGCAGCGCAGGCGGAAGGCGTCCGTATCCGATTGCACGCAGAATCTATCCACCTTTCTCAATATCGGCCGGATGAGAAATCTTACGGCCCGGTACCCGGAATAGGATTTATCGGAAATCCTGCCATTGACCGTAATCACCGGCACCCCCCTGCCGTGCAAACATGTTATCAAATTCGGCCATATCTCCGTCTCGGCGATAATAAACAGGCACGGGTCGATCTTTTTCATCACCCTGCCGACGATAAAGCTGAAATCCAGCGGCAGGTAAGTCAGGAAATCCCCGGGGTTCAGCAGGCCGGCGGCAATCTTGTTGCCGGTGGAAGTCACCGTGGAAATAACCAGTTTCTTGCCCGGGTACGCCTTCCTCAATTCGACCGCGAGCTTCTTTATGGAAACCGCTTCTCCCACGCTTACCGCGTGTATCCAGATAGGGCGGTCAAGGTCCAGGCCACCCGGCAGAAAACCAAGCCTTCTAAGAAACCCCCGGTGAAATTTACCTTTAAACAAGTATACCGGCAAATAAACCACCGCAAAAATCAGGGATATTAAATCATACAGTATAAACATATTTTCCTATCATGATGCATACTATAACTGGCTATGCCGCTGCGTACATGGCTTCAGGCGTGCGGATGCGCCTTATCGTAAACGCTTTTAAGCTTCTCGGTCGTTAAATGCGTATAGACCTGGGTAGTGGATAAATTGGCATGGCCCAAAAGCTCCTGCACGGTACGCAGGTCAGCGCCGCGGTTCAGCAGATGAGTCGCGAATGAATGCCTGAAGGTGTGCGCGGAAACCCCCGGCTTTATCTGACTCAAGCGCAGGTATTTTGTCACGACATAGCGCACCCCGCGGTCGGTAATCCTCAAGGCATTCTTGTTCAGGAATACGGCGTTAGACTGCTTTTTTCTTTTATCCAGATATTTCCTGATGGCCGAAAGCGCGGCCTCGCCTATCGGCACGATCCTTTCCTTTTTGCCTTTCCCGCGGACCTTCACGATCCCGCTGATAAAATCTATATCGTCAAGGTTCAACCCCACCAGTTCAGATATGCGCAGCCCGCTGGAATAAAACACCTCCATGATCGCGCGGTCACGCAATCCGGAGACGTCTTTTTCGCTCCTGGCGAAGGCGGATTCGATTAGTTTCCTTACCTCCTCCTCGGTCATGAACGAAGGCAGGTGTTTATCCAGCTTGGGGCTGGAGAGCATGAGTATCGGGTTTGATTTTATGTAACCCTCCCGCGAAAGGAACCTGAAGAAACTGCGCAATGCCGACAGCCGGCGCCCCACCGAACGGCTGCCCAGGTTCTTCTCCTTGAGCACCGCCAGGTATTTCCTCAAGGTCAGGTAATCGATCTTTTCCGGTTCGCTCCCGGCCAGAAACCTGCCGAAATCCTCAAGGTCAAGCTTATAATTCAAGACAGTATGGGGCGAATAGTTCTTTTCGATTTCGAGGTAACGCGTGAACTTTTCTATGTATTTTTCCATGACCGCCAGGCCTATTCCTTATTCTCCGGCAGGGTGCGCGAAGTGAACGTGCATTTCGGGAAATTAGAGCAACCGTAGAAAAACCCCCGCTTGGACCTCCGCTCGATCAATTCTCCACCGCAGCCCTCTATCGGGCATTTGACCCCGGAGGTGATCGATTTCGAGTTCTTGCACGCCGGGAAACCCGAACAGCTAAGGAACTTGCCGCGCCGGCCCCACTTAACGATCATCGGCTTGCCGCATTTATCGCAAATCTGGTCGGAAACGATCACTTCCTTCTTGATATTCGCCTGGGCGAAATCCAGGCTCTCCTTGAAAGGAGCGTAGAATTTCTCGAGCACATTCAAACGCTTAACCTTGCCTTCTTCGACTTCGTCCAGCTCCTCTTCCAGCATCGCGGTAAATTTCACATCGATGATTTTCGGAAAATATTCCACCAGCATGTCGCTCACTTTGAACCCAAGCTCCGTGGGATTAAAATAACCCTTGATCCGGCGCACGTAATCGCGCAGGATAAGCGTATAAATGATCGGAGCATAAGTAGAAGGCCGCCCGATCCCTTCCTCTTCCAGGGCCTTGACCAGCGAGCTGTCGGAAAATCTTGCTGGCGGCTTGGTAAAGTGCTGCGAAGGAGTAAGGTTTTCCAAGGCAAGAACCTCATCCTGCGCAAGCGGGGGGATCACATTTTCATTCTTCTCCTTTTCCTTCTCCTGTTCCTCATCCCCCTTTTCATCTTCTTCGGTTTTATTGTAAGCCGCCAGAAAACCCTCGAAGATAAGATGGCTGCCGCTGGAAACAAAAGTATACCTGCCGGCTGAAATATCCACGGAAGTCGCCAGAAATTCCGCCGGCTTCATCTGGCTGGCCAGGAAACGGTTATAGATCAACTCATACAGCCGGAACTGCTCGTGGGTCAAGAAATCTTTCATGCTTTCCGGAGAACGCGAGATATAGCTCGGCCTGATCGCTTCATGCGCCTGCTGGGCGGATTTCTTGGCCTTGAAAACATTCGGGGACTCCGGGACAAAATCCTTTCCGAAAATCCTGCCTATATGTTTGCGCACTTCTTCGACAGCCTCGGGAGCGGTATTCGGCGAATCCGTACGCATGTAAGTAATCAGGCTCAAGGGATTGCCCCCGCCGATATCGATTCCTTCGTAAAGCTGCTGCGCCAGGAGCATGGTTTTCGAAGAATTATATCTTAATTTATTGAATGCCTCCTGCTGCATAGTGCTGGTAATAAACGGGGCGGGCGCGTAACGTTTTTTCTCGGATTGCCTGATCTGGGCGACCTTGAATTCCTTGTCCTTCAAATCGTTGACGATACCTAATGCATCATTCTCGGTTTTGATCTGGACTTTATCGCCGTCGGCCTTCTCGAGCTTGGCGCAAAAACTGCTCTGGCCGGAAACCTTCGGCTTGAACAATTCCGCTTCTATCTCCCAGTACTCGGCGGGGGTAAATGCCCGGATCTGCCGCTCCCTTTCCACGATCAGCCTCAAGGCCACGGACTGCACGCGGCCCGCGCTTAAACCGCGGGCGAGCTTCTTCCAAAGCAGCGGGCTTAAGAAATAACCGACGATCCGGTCAAGCACCCGGCGGCCGGCCTGGGCTTCGATCATGTTTGTATCGAAAGGCCTGGCCTGTTTAAAAGCCTCTCCCACCGCGTGCGGGGTAATCTCGTGAAAACTTACCCGCAATACATCCTTACCCTTAAAAATCTTCTCTTTGATCTGCCAACCGATAGCTTCCCCTTCCCGGTCAGGGTCGGTAGCCACATATACCTTCTCCTTATCTTTGGCGTCTTTCTTAAGCTGGGTCATCAGTTTCTTGCGGGCGGGAATAACCACGTACTCGGGTTTGAATTTATTCTCTATATCCACCCCGAGCTCCTTCTGCGGCAGGTCGATAATATGCCCCATGGAGGAAACCACTTCGTAATCCTGACCGAGGATCTTGCCGATAGTCTTGGCCTTGGTAGGCGACTCAACGATAACCAGATTCTTGCTCATTTAACTCCTTATGAATTGTTTACCCGGCAGTTCCCTGACCAGGCCCTTCAAGCGCAAGCCCAAAACCAGCCCCAGGACCATGCCGGCGGGAAAAGACGTTTTCCCTATAAGTTCATCTACCGTTACCGCTTTGTCACCGATGCAATTATAAATCATGCCTGCTTCTTTTGCACATAAAATATTTTCTTTCGCCTCCGGAGCAGGCGGCAAAATCCGGACCGCGTCATCCATCTCAAGCTCTTCGATTATATCCTGGCTGCAGGTAACCAGCCTGGCGCCCTGCTTAAGCAATTCATTCGTCCCGCCTGATGAGCTCGTATCGATCCTGCCGGGAATGGCGAAAACTTCCCTGCCTTGTTCCAGGGCGAAATCAACGGTAATCAGCGCTCCGCTGTTCCTGGGGGCTTCGGTAACCAGGACCCCCAGGCTTAAACCGCTGATCAGGCGGTTACGCCTGGGAAAATTCTGAGCTAACGGCAGGGTTTCCATGGGGAACTCGGAAACCACTGCTCCGTTTCTCGATATCTCATCGGACAGGGACCGGTTTTCCGGGGGATAAATATGGTTAAATCCGCTCCCCATCACCGCGATCGTGCGCCCTCCCGCCCTTAAAGCCCCGCGGTGGGCGCAGGTGTCCACCCCTCTGGCCAGGCCGGAAACGATCGTCAAATTATTCCTGGACAGTTCGGCGGCAAATTTATCCGCGCAGCTCAAGCCGTAAAACGACGCCCTGCGGCTGCCGATTATCCCCAGGCTTATACGGTCGGAGGCATTTATCTTCCCCCGCACATAAAGGACGATCGGCGCGGAAGGGATCTCTTTCAAATTCCGCGGATACTCCGGATCCAACAGCGTGAATATCTCCAGGCCCGCCTCTCTTGCCTGCGCAAGGTCTTTTTCCAGCCGGCGCCTATCAAAAGAGACGATGCCTTCGCTTATCCGGCATCCCAGAAGCCGGTCCAATACCCCGCGTCCGGATTTGAATATTTCCTGCGGCCGGCCGAAATACCCGAGCAGTGTTTCCAGGCGCGCGCTGCCTATCTGCGGTATAAGGTTCAGCCCGACAAGAGACTCGAAATCGTTCATCTGCCGGAACAGGCGGCCCTGGATATTTTCCCGGCCACCTGCCTGACCGAAAGGCCGGTAGTATCGATAACCTTGTCGGCCTGCATATAATAAGGCGCGCGCATCTTTAAAAGAAGATCGATGCGCTTTTTCGGATTTTCCACGTTCAACAGGGGACGGTCATTGCTGAAAGAGACCCTTTTCAGTATTTCTCCGGCAGTAGCGCTAAGGCAAAAAACCATCCCGCTCTTCTTCATCAAGGCGATATTGGCCTTATCCAGGACAATCCCGCCGCCGCAGGCTACAACAAAGCCTTTCTGCGAAGAAACCTGTTTGAGGACCTTTTTCTCTGCCTTACGGAAATAAGCCTCTCCGTCTTTGGCAAATATTTCCACGATCCTGCGCTGTTCTTTCAGCTCGATCAATTCGTCAAGGTCGACAAAATTCCAACCTTTGTCTTTCGCCAACTGCCGGCCCACCGAAGACTTCCCCGTACCCATAAACCCAACCAAATAAATATTCATACTTAACCAGGGACGGTTCTCAAAACAAAGGAAAACTGTCCCCTATTTAGGGGACACTTTAGCTTTGAGTTGAGAACCGTCCCTGCCTCCTATGGCTTATACGCCGCCAATACCGTTTCGCTCAACTGTTTCTTCAGTTCTTTGGTAAGCGGGTAAACCGTATCATACCATTTTCCGTCTTTACCCTTATGCCGCGGCATGCTTACGAACAGCCCATTACTACCGTCTACCACGCTGAAGCCCTTAACCACCACTCCGGATATGGAGACGTCCACGAACGCTTTAAGCTTTGAATCACCCTCGAACCTTAAAACCCTGTTCACGCTGATAATATCTTCCATCGCCATCACCCCTTTCCGCGGCAATAGACGAAAGGGCGGCGGTTTTCTAACCTTTTATTCCGGGATATCAAAAAGCGGTTTCGGTATAAATATCGTAACGCGTAATCTCTCTGCCCACCTGCCGGTAATCCAGGTCCTCAATTGTCCTGCGGAAGGCCTTGGTCGCCCCCGCGTTCAGGCCGTTAACCGTAAATACCACGTTGGCTACCGTTACGCTTTTTTTGAAGAGTATAACGCGCACGGCGACAGAAGAATAAGATTTATCGCTGTTATTGGTGACTTCCCCTTTTACAACCACCTCTTTTGTTTCGCTGGACTCTTCTATTTCGATATGGTAATAGTTAAGGTTAGGCATGCGCTACCCTGTCCCTGTACCCGGCATAAGCCTTTTTGATGTCGGCCAGGGAATCCGAACCGAACTTCTCAAGCAAGGCATCGGCGATGACGATGGCACATGCCGACTCCGCGACCACCCCGGCGGATTCCACTACGCACACATCCGAACGCTCTACGGCTGCCTTGGCAGGTTTCTTGGTCCGGATATCCACCGAATCCAGCGGGCTCATCAGAGTAGCGATGGGCTTCATGCACGCGCGCAGGATAATATCCTCCCCGTTGGATACACCTCCTTCGATCCCGCCGGCATTATTGGTCTTGCGCGAATAACCTTCGCCTTTCCTGAAATATATCGCGTCGTGAACCTCTGAACCGGAGCTGACCGCATACCCCAGGCCCAGGCCGACCTCGAATGATTTGATTCCCGGAATGGACATGACCAAAGCAGCCAAGCGGCTGTCCAACCTGCGGTCTGGCTGAACATAACTCCCCAGGCCAGGCGGCACATTCCTGGCAACCACTTGAAAAATACCTCCCACAGTATCTTTGTCCCTGATCGCTTCGCTTATCCTGGCCTTTATCCCGGAAAGAGTGCACTCCCCGCCAACGGAAAGGACCTTGCTGGTTACGGTTATGCCAAACTGCAGCAGAAGTTCTTTGCATAAAGCGCCCAGGCCGACGGTAGAAACCGTACTGCGCGCCGAGGCGCGTTCCAGCACTTCCCTTATATCCGTAAAACCGTATTTCAACAACCCGGCCAGATCCGCATGCCCGGGACGCGCCGCCATAACCTTATGCAATTTTTCGATACTGGCGTCTTTATTCTTTATCAAAAGAGTGATCGGGCTGCCCAGCGTAAGGTTATTCTTCAGCCCGGAAGCCCCCTCCAGACGGTCATTCTCTATCTGCATGCGCTTGCCCCGGCCGAATCCCGCCTGCCGGCGCTTAAGCTCCCTGTTCATCCTTCCAATATCCAGTTTCAGCCCGGCGGGAAACCCCTCCATGATTGCCACGATTGCCTTGCCATGAGACTCACCTGCGGTCAGATATCTCAACATACGTCCTCCTGCTATTTCCATAACCCGCGTTTATTTTCACGGGCCTGGCGGTATAGTTCCTGGAATAAATCCGTATATTTCACATTCAGTTTAAAATGGGTCAATGACGCGTACCCCTCTTCCACGATGCGGGCATTAACAAACGTGCCGTCCTCAAGAAAAGCATAAGCCAGCAACCGGTTATACTTATCGCGGCGCTCAACGTCGAACTCCAGTCTTATGCGCCTGCCTTCAACCAACCCCTTGGTAAATTCATAGGACTGCCTACCCATCTTCTGGATCTCCTCGGGGCTTTGGCCTGTCCGTCCGGCGTCACGACGCAGTTTGGCGGATTCATGCATTTCAGGAGTGTCTACACCCAGCAGGCGCAGATACTCCCTGCTCTCCAGCATCAATGTATCCCCGTCGACAACCCGGGTAACCAGAATATTGTCATAATCATAACCGGCGGCGGATGCCCCCGCGACGAAACCTTCGACGCCAGCCGGCTGCATCGGATTATTCTTAAGTATATACCCGGTCAAAGCCGCCAGCCCGACAATGAAAACAACAATAAATTTTTTCTGCGGATACCGCGGTCTTCTCATAACCTGTAAACGTCTATCTGTGCCAAGAGATCAAATCCTTTATACAAAATACCCCTGCATATTTACCCCGCCCAGGTGCTACTCCTGCCTACGCGCCTGCCGGATATCACGCAGCACTATCCAACAAAAACTTAACCGGCAATAAATTATTGGAAGGACTGGGGTTAAGACCGGGCAGCCTCCCAGGGCTTTGACGGCCATGACGTGCATCCTATGTTTTTTATTATATTATGATTATTGCATAAATCAATCAATTTAGCTTGGCCTCCCTCAAAAACCGCCGGTACCTGCCGGCGAATATATTGTATTGCGGAGACGGCATTTTGCTTTATAATAGAACCATGATTTACGACCGGTTCCAACAGGAAGCAATCGACCATATCAACCAGGGCAATTCCGTGATCGTCTCCGCGCCCACCGGGGCCGGTAAAACCGCGGTCGCCGAATATATCATCGACAACTCCATCAAGAACAACCTCGGCGTGATCTACACCGCGCCGATCAAAGCCCTCTCCAACCAGAAATTCCGGGATTTTCAGGGCCAGTTCCGGGATAACATCGGGATACTTACCGGCGACGTCTCGATCAACCCCCAGGCTCCCGTGTTGATCATGACTACCGAGATATTCCGCAACAAGATACTTGATGAACCGCAAAGCCTGGACAAATATTCATGGATTATCTTCGACGAAATACATTATATCGATAACCCCGAACGCGGGACGGTCTGGGAAGAATCGCTTATCTTCCTGCCCAAACATATGAACCTGCTGGGGCTTTCCGCGACCATCCCGAACATAAAACAATTCGCCTCCTGGATCGAATCCATCCACAATAAACCGGTAAAAGTGGTCATCGAAGAAAACCGGCCCGTGCCCCTGCATTTTTTCTTCCAGTGCCAAAATGAAGTGGTGGACAGGATCGAGAAACTCAAACGGCTGCGCTCCAACAAACCTAACAGGTTAAACTCCCTGATTGACTACCTGCGCGCGAACGACGGCCTGCCGGCGATATACTTCGTCTTCAGCCGCAAGCGCGCGGAAGAACTTGCCCAGGACCTCTACGGGTTCAGGTTTCTCGACGCTAAAGAAAGCCGCGCGATCACCCAGATGTATGAAGAACTCCTGGAACGCTTCAACCTAAAACACGAACAATCTGCGCAAATCCTCTATCCCCTGGTGCAGCGCGGCATCGCCTATCATCACGCCGGGATGCTGCCGACATTAAAAGAAGTGATCGAAAGGCTCTTCACCAGCCGGCTGCTCAAGGTAATCTTCACCACCGAGACATTCGCCCTGGGGATAAACATGCCCAGCCGCTCGGTGGCTTTCGATGGGCTGCGTAAATTCTACGGTACCTACGTGCGCAATCTGAAGACGCGCGATTTCTACCAGATGGCCGGCCGGGCTGGAAGGCGCGGGATAGATAAAGAGGGTTTTGTCTATACGCGGGTAAACCCCCAGAGGATCAACTATGAAGAGGTCAACCGGATAATCTTCGGCAATCCCGAAGAAGTGAAAAGCCAACTGAACACTTCATACGCCACCATCCTCAACCTTTACGAAAAATACCAGGAAGACCTCTTTAAAATATACCCGCTCTCCCTGCATTATTACCAATCCAACAAAAACGACCAGAAACAGGCATTAAATCTCCTGGAGGCAAAACTCCGGCTGTTAAAAGAATTGAATTACATCCATGACAACCAACTTACCGAAAAAGGAAAGTTCGCCAAGACCGTTTATGGCTATGAGCTGGTATTGGCGGAATTATACGATCAGAACATTCTTGAGCAGCTGGATGAATTTGAATTAGGGGTCATCGCCTCCGCGGTAGTATTCGAACCGCGCAAAAACCAGCGTATGCCCGCCGGCATATCCAAATCCGCACGAACCGTAAAACGCGTCTGCGAAGAAAACTACGACAGGGTAAAAGATAAAGAGAGGCGCTACAGGATCCACCCATTCAGCAAACTCCCGTATTTCCACCTCTGTTCAAGCATGGAGGCCTGGCTGCGCGGGACGAATTTCGACAGGGTTCTGCAGATGACTGATTGCGACGAAGGAGAAGTGGTCAGGTATTTCAGGATGAGTGTTCAGGTCTTGAGGGAAATTTCACAGGCGCCGATCGCCTCCTACCTGCTCAAAGACAAGATCAAGGAAACCATCCGGGTAATCAACCGCGACATCGTCGACGCCGAAAAACAATTACGCGAAGGTTAACCTCCAGGGACGGTTCTCAAAACAAAGGAAAACTGTCCCCTAAATAGGGGACAGTTTAGCTTTGAGTTGAGAACCGTCCCTATTTTGACAGGTAATCCCGGATTATTTTCTTGTGGTCAAAAGCAAAATCAAGTTTTTCCAATTCCTCCCGCTTCACCACTTTCAAACCGGCCGCATCGTCCCCGGCTTTCGGTTTTCCTTTGGCCTTGGCGATAAATACCGTTCCGATTGTGTGGAAACGAGGATCCCTGCGGGGATCGGAATAGGTATGGAATTGTTTTATCTCGGCCAGGTCCAGGTTTGCCTCCTCTTTCGCCTCCCTCTTTACGGCCTCCTCCAGGCTCTCGCCGTAATCGACAAATCCTCCGGGAAGCGCCCAGCCGAACGGCGGGTTGCTGCGTTTGATGATCACCACCCCCTCTGCCAGCTCGATAATCGCATCCACCGTAACAAAAGGGCCCGCGGAGAGCTTGGTAGTCACGTATTCCAGATAACCCAGGACGCCTTTATTAAATGCGTCGAATGCCTCCTGGTCATAAAGACAAAATGAGATATCCCTCAAGGAAGTATTTTCTTCACGTAAATGTTTCAG
Source organism: uncultured Planctomycetales bacterium (assembly GCA_964572435.1). GTDB lineage: Bacteria > Omnitrophota > Gorgyraeia > Gygaellales > Profunditerraquicolaceae > UBA6249. The sequence continues at coordinate 25,049 of CAZNGC010000004.1, forward strand.
CACTTCCTGGGCTATGATCTTGGCTGAAGCAAGAAGCGGGAAGCCTCCGGTCCCGCATCCCAGGGCCGGGAAAACAATCGATTTTATCTTCAACTCTTTGGCCAGTTTCAACGCGCTTGCGGCCGCATCCCGGATTTTTATTTCATCCGTCCTGAAATCCATGCCCATGGTCGCTGCGTGGATCACGTACTTGACCGCCAGTTCCCCGGCGCCTGTTTCAACCGCGCCTCCGACTTTTATCGGGGCCTTCTTCAAGGCCTCCTGCTCGATAATCCTGCCGCCTTTTCTCTTGATCACCCCGGCGACCCCGCCACCCATCAGGAGCTTATTGTTGGCGGCATTGACGATCGCCTCCGCCCTTACCTCCGTAATATCCCCCAATGCCACTTTGATTTCCGTATTTTTAATCTTCATACCGCTCCTCGTATTAATAAAAGTAACGCTTATTGGCGGGTGCCGATACTTGATCCTTTAAAGGCAATTGCCGACAAAAAACAGGCATCGGCAGGACCCGCCGGTTATTCACCGATAATCTTAACTAACACCCGCTTTTTACGCTGCCCGTCGAACTCGCCGTAAAAAATCTGCTCCCACGGCCCAAAATCCAATCTACCCCCTGTCACCGCCACAACCGCCTCCCTGCCCATGATCGTGCGCTTCAGATGCGCATCAGCGTTATCCTCGCCGGTCAGGTTATGCCGGTATTTATCCTTGCCGAAAGGAGCCAGCTTCTCAAGCCAAGAGGTAAAATCATTATGCAGGCCGCTCTCGTCATCATTGATAAAAACGCTGGCGGTAATATGCATAGCATTGACCAGGCACAAACCTTCACTAATTCCGCTTTTGCGCAGGGCTTCTTCTACTTTAGGAGTAATGTTGATGAACTCAAGCTTCTTTTCGGTATTGAAATAAAGGTATTCCGTAAATGTTTTCATCATAATTTCTCCAATATCAATTTACCGTTTTTATGATCGATCTTGAAGCTGAACTTTTTCAGGAATGACATCCCCAACAACCCGTCGCCTTCCATCATGGCGCTCTCGTTGGCGGGCAGGACCGCCGCTTCCACATTATTCACCTCCGCATCCTGTACCCTGACGCTCTCCAGGACCACCATCTTTCCCCTTTCCCTACGGCCGTCAGCCATGATCAGTTCAATAGGGATCGTATTCTTCCCGTTAGCATCCACCCCCAGGCTGCTCGCTATCTTCCCGGATAACAATATCAGGGAAGCCCCGGTATCCAAAACGAGGTTAGCCTTGACCTTGTTGTTCAAAAGCGTAGTTACCATCACGTGGCCGCTTCTGCTGTCCATATTC
>CAZNGC010000005.1:0-25083 GCA_964572435.1 uncultured Planctomycetales bacterium
GGGGGATGTGGAAAGGATTTCGCCCGAGGCTCCCGTGCCGGTAGTCCACGCCAAGAGGAGGAACTATGTCCCCGGCGGAGCGGCGAATGTCGCGCATAACATAAGCGCGCTGGGCGCCAGCGTCAGCCTTTGCGGTGTATTGGGCAACAGGCAGGACCCGGCTACGGAGATGTTCAAGTCCAGGGCCGGGAAACTGGGCATCGATACCCGGGGGGTATTCTTTGAAGAAGGCAGGAAGACCACGCTTAAGACGAGGATCATCGCCGGCCACCAGCAGGTGGTCAGGGTCGACTGGGAAGACGTGCATAATATTTCCAGGCCGGTTAAAGACGGGCTTACCAGGTATCTGGACAGTAATATAAGAAAATTTGACGCGGTTATCGTGGAGGATTACGGCAAGGGGCTGCTTGACAGGGAACTGACCAGAAATATCATCAAGACCGCCAATGACCTTAAGAAGGTGGTTACGGTTGACCCGAAGGAAAACAACTTCGATTGCTACAGGCATGCTACCTGCATTACCCCTAATCGTAAAGAAACTGAAAATGCGATCAGGTATCTTAAGATGAACGACCGGGATGGCTCTTTCAGGATTTACAAAGAATCCCTGTTTACGGACAGCGATATAGAGAAGGCGGGAGAGGCGGTATTAAAATATTTGCACCTGGAGAGTTTTTTGATCACCCTGGGAGAGAACGGTATGTGGCTGTTCGAGAAGGGCGGGAATAAGCATATACCGACCGTGGCCCAGGAAGTTTTCGATGTATCGGGGGCAGGGGACACGGTAATCAGTACTTTTACCCTGGCGCTTTGCGCCGGCGCTTCGAAACCGGAGGCGGCGGATATCGCCAACCATGCCGCGGGTATTGTAGTGGGCAAGGTAGGTACGGCGGTAACCAGTTGCGCCGAACTTTCAGAGAGGATTAAATAATATGGATGTAATCGGCGTTATACCTGCAAGGTATTCATCTACCAGGTTTAAGGGTAAGGTTCTCGCGGATATCATGGGCAAACCCATGTTGCAGCATGTATGGGAAAGGGCCAAGTCCAGCCGCATACTGGACGATTTGATCATTGCCTGCGACGATGAGCTGATCCAGAAAGCGGCGTCTGAATTCGGGGCTAAGACCGTGATGACTTCCAGGGAGCATGCATGCGGTACCGACAGGATCAGCGAGGTGGTCAATCCCCTGGACGTAAAGGTGGTGGTGAACATCCAGGGAGATGAACCGCTGGTTCATCCCCTGATGATCGACAGCGTTGCCAGGGCCCTCTTGCAGGACAGCTCTTTGAGCATGGCGACGATCATGAAAAGAATAGAAAACCCCGCGGAGATAACCGACCCGCATGTGGTCAAGGTGGTGACCGGCAAGAACGACCTGGCTCTGTATTTTTCGCGTTCCCCCATTCCGTACCTGGCGCCTAACTCCGATGTCAAAGAGGCGGTTTATTACAAGCATATCGGTCTTTACGCGTATACGAAAGATTTTCTTTTTACTTACAAGAACCTTCCGGTCTCCGCACTGGAGAAGACGGAAAAGCTTGAGCAGCTGCGTGTCCTGGCCGAGGGCTTCAAGATCAAGGTGATCGAGACGAAGTTCGATACGCTGAGTGTGGACACTCCGGAAGACCTGGAAAGGCTCAAAGCATTATTGCAGAAGGGGACGAGCTGATGCGGGAAGTGAGCGTGGGGAGAATAAAGTTTGGCGGGAAAGGCCGGCGGCTGGTGCTTATCGCCGGGCCTTGCGTTATCGAATCGGAGAGTTCCTGCCTTGAGGCGGCCAGTAAGATAAAGTCTATAGCTTCTTCCTGCGGCCTGCCTTTTGTATTCAAATCCAGTTTTGACAAGGCCAACCGGCTTTCCCTGGGTTCTTACCGTGGCCCGGGGCTGGAAAAAGGGCTTTTCATCCTGAAGAAGGTGAAAGAGAAGCTGAACGTGCCCGTCTTGAGCGACGTGCATTGCGCCGGAGATATGGTCCGGGCCGCCAAGGTGCTGGATATCATCCAGATCCCCGCGTTTCTCTGCCGCCAGACGGATATTGTGCTGGCCGCCGCCAGGACCGGTAAAATAGTGAATATCAAGAAAGGGCAGTTCCTGGCGCCTTGGGATATACTTCCGATAATCAAGAAGGTCGAATCTACCGGCAATAAGAATATCCTGATTACCGAAAGAGGCGTAAGTTTTGGTTACAATAATCTGGTTACGGATTACCGTTCGCTTTCGATCATGCGCGGTTTTGGTTACCCGGTAATCTACGACGCTACGCATAGCGTGCAGCTTCCCGGAGGAAAGGGCGGCTGTTCAGGCGGCCAAAGCGAATTTGTCGCCGGATTGTCCAGGGCAGCCGTGGCCTTTGGCTGCGACGGGTTGTTCCTGGAGGTGCACGCGGACCCCAAGTCCGCTCCCTGCGACGGGCCGAATATGATAAATTTCAAGGAGTTGGAAAATCTTTTAAAACAGATCATGAAGATCGAGAGCGTATTATGAAGATAAACGTGATTAAGAGGGCCAAAGAAGTTTTGGATATCGAAGCGGAGGCGGTAAGGCTTCTGAAGGGCCGCCTGGGCGGGGGTTTTGTCAGGGCAATCGAGCTGATTCTCAAGAACAAGGGCAGGGTGGTAGTCAGCGGGATGGGTAAGACCGGAATTATCGCGGAGAAATTCTCGGCGACCCTGGCCTCTACCGGTACGCCGAGCCTTTTCCTGCATACCGCCGAGGCGATACACGGCGACCTGGGCAAGGTGACTCCTGATGACGTGGTGATCATCCTTTCCAACAGCGGTTCTACCGAGGAGATGAAGCAGCTTCTTCCCATACTCAAGAAGATAGGTTCGCCGATAATCTCGCTTACCGGTAACCTGAAGTCCGTGCTTGCCAGGTACAGCGACGTAGTGCTGGATGTCTCCGTAAAAAGAGAGGCTTGCCCCCTGGGGCTTGCCCCTACGGCTTCGACTACCGCTACCCTGGCGATGGCGGACGCTCTGGCGGTATGCCTGCTTGAACTCAAAGGGTTCAAGGAAAAGGATTTCGCTTTTTTCCATCCCGGAGGGGCTTTGGGCAGAAGGCTGCTTTTGAAAGTCGAAGATATCATGCGCCGTTCCGCTTCAAATGCCGTGGTAAAGGAAGGCATGGAGGTTTCACAGGTGCTCTGCGCGATTACCAGGGCAAGGGCCGGTTCAGCCACGGTCGTCGACGGTAAAGGCCGGCTCAAGGGTATTTTTACCGACGGAGATTTACGCCGCCACCTGGAAACGGATAAAGATCTCCTTTGCCGGAAGATCAGGGACGTGATGACCAATGACCCTGCAGTAGTCAGCAAGGACATGCTGGCCGCCGAGGCGATGCGCATACTGCAGTTAAGGAAAATAGACGAGGTGCCGGTAGTGGATAAGTCAATGCGCCCGGTGGGCCTGCTGGATGTGCAGGACCTGCTTAAAGCCGGGTTATTTTAAGATGCCGAGGAAAATGACCAGAAAAGAATTTACCGCGCGCCTGCGCAGGATCAAACTCCTCCTTTTGGATGTCGACGGCGTCCTGACCGACGGCAGGATAGTTTACGATTCCCGCGGGGAAGAATTGAAATTTTTCGACGTGCATGACGGCCTGGGCGTATTTGTCCTGAACAAAGCGGGGATCCCCACGATACTGGTTACCGCCAAGAGCTCGAAGGTGATTATTCCGCGGGCAAGGGACATGCGGGTGGCCGAGGTTTTTGGCGACATCTTCCCGAAAACCGCCGTGCTGGATAAGGTCACCAGGAAATATAAGGTTTCCACGGATGAAATATGTTTCGTGGCCGATGACCTGGTGGACCTTTCGCTTATGCGTGAAGTCGGGCTCCCCATAGCGGTGTCCAATGCCTGCGCGGAAATCAAGGGTTGTGCCGTTTACGTGACAAAACGCCTCGGTGGCCGGGGGGCTGTCCGCGAAGTTGCCGAGATGATCCTGGCGGCGCAGGGCAAATGGAAAGATATTCTGGGATTTTATGGGGCTTAAGATAAAAGTTTTTTTAATTCTGGCCTGTTTGCTCCTGGCGGGGAAATCTCCGGCCCAGGCGGCGGAGGCAAAAGAATCTGACCAGCAGATAGGAGATTTCTCCCTGGCGGGTTACGGAGAAAAAGGCAGGAAGTCATGGGACCTGGCCGGTAAATCCGCTGATATATTTAACGAAGTGGTAAAGTTGAAAGAAGTGGTAGGCAACCATTACGCGGACAAGGACAATATCAACCTTACCGCGGATAACGGCGAGTTTGACAAGAAAAGCGGCCTCGTCCACCTGGAGGACAATGTGGTGATCACCACTTCCGGCGGGGCCAGGCTGACCACGGATTCACTGGATTGGGACAGGAAACAGCAGATGGTCAGCACTATGGATACGGTTAACCTGCAGCGGCAGGATATGAACCTTACCGGCAAAGGGGCTAAGGGGTTTACCGAACTTAAGCAGGTGGCCCTGGAAAAGAACGTGCGCCTGGATATCGAGCCCAAAGATAAACAGAGCGGCAAGAAGGAGAAAATTTCCGTTATCTGCGACGGGCCGCTGGAAGTGGATTACGAAAAGAACATCGCTATCTTCAATAACAATGTCAAAGTTGAGACTTCGGATTTGACTATTTACAGCGATAGGATGGAAGTGTTCTTTACCTCGAAGCAAAAAGGGGCCTCGGTGACCGGGGCCGCCGCCGAGATGTCCAGTTCCATCAACAAGATTGTCGCTTACGGCAATGTGCGCATCCTGCGCGGAGGCAATACATCTTACAGCCAGGAGGCGGTATACACCGCTTTGGATAAAAGGATAGTCCTGACCGGCCGGCCGCACATAGAGATTTACCAGACGGAGAATATGAATGCAGCTTTTAGAAACTAAGGGTTTGGCTAAATCATATGGCGGACGTTCCGTCGTAAACGGCGTGAATATCACTGTCAAGCGCGGGGAGATCGTCGGCCTGCTCGGCCCAAACGGCGCGGGCAAGACCACTACTTTCTACATGATCGTGGGTATTGTCCCTCCGGCAAGCGGCACGATCGTCTTTGATAATCACGATATTACCAATCTGCCTATTCATGAAAGGGCGCGTTTCGGCATAGGGTATTTGTCCCAGGAGGCATCGATTTTCCGCAAATTGACGGTCGAGGACAATATCAACGCGATACTGGAAACTTTGCCTTTGAGCCGGCCGCAGAGAAAACGCAGGCTGGCTTCCCTGCTTGAGGAATTGAATATCGCGCACCTGGCGAAAAACAAGGCTTATACTTTAAGCGGCGGCGAGAGGCGCAGGCTGGAGATCACCCGCGCCCTGGTGACCAATCCTTCTTTCATACTTCTTGATGAGCCGTTTTCCGGGATCGACCCGATAGTGGTGAACGAGGCCCAGGAGATCATCAAGGAGCTTAGGGCTAAAGGGCTGGGTATCCTGTTGACCGATCACAACGTGCGCGAGACGCTGGCGATAACCGACCGGGCCTATCTGATTGCCGGCGGTTCGATCCTTATATCCGGAACGGCGCATGAATTGATCAACCACCCGCGGGCGCGAGAGGTTTACCTGGGAGAGAAATTCCGAATGTGAGTGAGGCCACGGCTTAGCGAGCGAAAGCGGAACTAAGTCGTTTGGCCGAACTCATGCCCGCGAATGTGTAAAAATTTTCCAAAATTTTTAAACAGTATCTGAGCGGGTATTGAAAAAATAGTATTGATAAGACAAAAACCAAGAAAGGATTCGAATGAAGACCGAAGTAAAGAAACTGGATAGTACTAAATGCGAATTAAGCGTGGTGGTAAACGGAGAGACTGTCAAGAACAAGTTCGAGGAAATATTTTCCCAGCTTGCCGGTAAGGCCAAGATCCCGGGGTTCAGGCCGGGAAAGGCGCCCAGGGACGTGCTGGAAAAACATTTTGCCTCTTCCGTGCATGAGCAGGTCCTGAAGGAGCTGATCCCCGACGTATATAACCAGGCGGTGGAGGCGGAGAAACTCGACGTGGTCGAGATGCCCAAGATAACCGAGGTCAAGCTTGACCGCGGCAGCCTTTCTTTCAAGGCGTTGGTAGAGGTCAGCCCGGAAATCGCGCTCAAGGATTACAGGAAACAGAAGGTGAATTATAAAGCGATCACCGCGGGTGCCGATGAAGTCAGGAAGCATATCGATTCGATAAAAGAGTCGCGCAAGGCCGAGGCGCTGGACGATAAATTCAGCCGTTCTCTGGGGTATCCTACGATGGCTGACTTCGAAAAGGCGGTGGAGAGGCAGATTTTGCTCACCAAGGAAAACCAGGAACGCCAGCGTATCGAGGCGGAGTTGATCGATGGGCTGCTGAAGAACCTGGAGTTTAAAATACCGGAAAGCCTCATCAGCCGGCAGACCCAGGATATGCTGCGCCAGACCAAGCTGGACCTGGCGATGAAAGGAGTCCCCAGGGAGAAGATCGATGAGCAGGAAAAACTGCTTTTGGAGAGCATAGGCCCGCAGGCAAAGAAACAGGTGAAAACATACCTGGTTCTGTCCCAGATCGCCAAAAAAGAGGGGATTGCCGTGGACGACCATATGCCGGCCAAGGTAATGGAATTTTTATTGAGAGAAGCGGATTGGCAGGAGATTCATTAAAGAGGAGGCGATAATGGATACTAAGATGCAGACACTGGTCCCTATGGTAATCGAACAGACTGCCCGCGGGTATGAACGCGCTTACGATATTTATTCGCGTCTTTTAAAAGACAGGATCATTTTCATCGGCACTCCCATCGACGATTACGTAGCGAACCTGGTGATCGCCCAGATGCTTTTCCTGCAGATGGAGGAGAGGGATAAAGACATCAATGTTTACATCAATTCTCCCGGGGGTTCGGTTACCGCCGGGCTGGCGATTTACGATACGATGCAATTCATAAAGTGCGATGTGGCGACTTATTGCGTCGGCCAGGCGGCGAGCATGGGGGCTGTACTGTTGGCCGCGGGGGCCAGGGGTAAGAGGTTTGTTCTTCCCAACTCCAGGGTGATGATTCATCAGCCGTGGGGAGGCGTGCAAGGGGCGGCCGCGGACATATCCATTCAGGCAAAGGAGATCCTTACCCTGCGCGATAAAATCAACAATATACTCGTTACCCACACGTCCCAGCCGCTGGAGAAGATACAGAAGGATACGGACAGGGATTATTTCATGTCCGCCCAGGAGGCCAAGGATTACGGGATAATCGACGAGGTTGTATTGAACAACAAAAAAACGAAATAAATGACAGAGGAGAGGTAAAATGAGAAAAAATTATCTTTTGACGCCGGGGCCGACCCCGCTTCCGCCTGAAGTATGCCAGGCATTGGGCAAGCCGATCATCCATCATCGTACGCCGCAGTTCCAGTCGATACTTAAAGAGGCCAGCGAAGGGTTGAAGTACGTGTTTCAGACGGAAAACGATGTATTCATACTTACTTCTTCAGGTACGGGGGCGATGGAGGCGGCGGTAGTTAACCTGCTTTCGCCGAAAGATACCGCTATATGCGTTGAAGGCGGTAAATTCGGAGAGCGCTGGACTGAATTATGCAACGCCTACGGCATTAACGCGGACGTGATCAAGGTAGAGTGGGGGAAAGCGGTTGATCCCGCCGAGATCGAGAAGCGCCTGAAGGCCAATCCCGATACCAAGGCTGTTTTTGCCACGCTTTGTGAAACTTCTACCGGTGTGGCTGTCGATATCGAGGCGATCGGCAAGGTCGTTGCCAGATACAATGCGGTCCTGGTAGTTGACGCGATCAGCGGCCTGGGCGCCATAGACTTAAAGACCGATGCCTGGGGAGTGGATGTTTGTGTTTCCGGTTCACAGAAAGGATTTATGCTTCCTCCGGGGCTGGCTTTTATCAGCGTAAGCAAAAAGGCCTGGGGTTTAATCGCTGTTTCCAGGAGCCCGAGGTATTATCTGGATCTGACGGCGGCCAGGAAGGCGCTGCAGAAGACCGATACGCCTTTTACTCCGGCCATTTCCCTGGTTATCGCCTTGCTGGAAGTCTTGAGGATGATGAAGCAGGAGGGGCTGGACAATATTTTCAAGCGCCATAATCTCATGGCCAGGGCGACCAGGGCTGCCATGCAGGCCCTGGGCCTCGAATTATTCGCTCCGGAGGCTGCTTCCGACGCGGTGACCGCGGTAAAGGTGCCGGCAGGCGTTGACGGCGAGAAGCTGGTCAAGACCATGCGCGATGTCTACGGCGTGACCATTGCCGGCGGCCAGGCAGAGCTGAAAGGCAAGGTGTTCAGGTTCGCTCATATGGGCTTTATCGAAGAGTTCGATATTATCGCCGGGCTTTCCTGCCTGGAGAAGGTTTTGAAAGAGATGGGGTATAGTTTTGAGTTGGGGTCAGCTGTCAGGGCCGCGGAGGAAGTTTTCTTAAGAAAGTGAGGAATGGGTTAAAATGATCAAGGTATTGGTAAGCGACGCGTTGTCTGAAGACGGGGTGAAGGTATTCAATGAGGCAAAGGAGCTGACCGGCGATGTCAAGACTGACCTTAAGCCGGATGCCCTGCAAGAAATAATCAAGGATTATGATGCCCTGGTTGTGCGCAGCGCGACCAAGGTAACCAAAGAGATAATCCAGGCGGCCGGGAAGTTGAAAGTGATCGGACGCGCGGGTGTCGGCCTGGATAACGTTGACCTGGACGCGGCTACGCAAAAAGGGATCATCGTGATGAATACTCCGGCGGGAAACACCATGTCTACGGCGGAGCATACCTTCAGCATGATCCTTGCCCTTTCCCGGAATATCCCGCAGGCAAGCGGTTCGATGAAAAAGGGGGAGTGGAAAAGGTCGAAGTTCATGGGAGTGGAGCTTTACGGCAAGACCCTGGGGATAGTCGGTTTCGGGCGCATCGGTTCCGAAGTGGCTAAGCGCGCTTTGTCCTTCGGGATGAAGGTCCTCGCGTATGATCCGTTTTTATCTGCCGAAGTTGCCGAGAGCATCGGGGTTGAAAGCGTGGAATTGAAAAAGGCATTGGAGAGCGCCGACTATATTACCGTGCACACCCCGCTTACCGACGAGACCAGGCATATGATCTCGGATAAGGAATTCGCCGCGATGAAGAAAGGCGTGCGCGTGATAAATTGCGCCCGCGGAGGGATAATCGATGAGGCGGCCCTGGTCAAGGCGATCAAGGAACAGAAGGTCGCCGGGGCGGCAATGGATGTTTTCGAAAGCGAGCCGCTCCAGGCTGACAGCGAACTGCTGAAACTCGACAACGTTATCACTACTCCTCATTTGGGGGCTTCTACGGAAGAGGCCCAGATCAATGTCGCCATCGAGGTAGCCGAGATCGTGCGCGACGCGCTTTTGGGCAGGGGGATCCGCAACGCGGCTAATTATCCATGCCTGGAGGCGGAGGTTAGCAAGATCCTTTCTCCATATATCAACCTTGGGGAGAGACTCGGGATGTTCTGCGCCCAGCTGGTGGAGGGCAGGTTCCAGGAAGCGGTAATCAGCTATAGCGGCGAGATCACCAAATATAATTTGAGCCCGGTGACTATGGCCCTGGCCAAGGGAATCCTGCAGCCTATCCTCAAGGAAACCGTTAATTTCGTGAATGCCGTATCCCTGCTTAAAGAGAGAGGGATAAAACTGCGTGAATCCAAATCCGCGCAGGAAGGCGAGTTTGTGAACCTTATCCAGCTGGAGATAAAGACCGATAAAGAGGTGAAGAACGTTTTCGGGACCCTTTCCAGCAATAAACAGCCGCGCATCGTCAAGATCGACGATTATTACCTCGAGTTATATCCGATCGGGGAGATGGTTTTTATCCGTAACTGGGATAAGCCGGGGTTGATCGGCAGCCTGGGCACGTTGATGGGGCAGAATGGGATAAATATCGCGGCGATGACCTTCGGCCGGGATAAACAGGGAGGAAAGGCGATCAGCGTTCTAAATGTCGATAGCGTAGTGGGCCCGGAGATCCAGGACAAGATACGCAAGCTGGAGAACATTCTAACCGTAAAAGTGATCAGGACGTGAGAAATAAAAGGATTATACTCTTTTTTTTATTTCTGCTGGGGTTAGGCTGCGGCAATCTCTATGCCAAAGATGCCGTCATACTGTATACAGGCAGCACCCATGCCATGCTTTATCCGTGCAGCTGCCCTATTGAACGCGACGGAGGCCTGGCCCGCAGGGCTACCCTGATAAGAAACGAGAGATAGAAACAGCCGTCCCTGCTTCTTTTGGACTGCGGTGCTTTTACCGCCGGCGGGTTGCTGGACGAATATACGCAGAACGTCCATCTGGACATGCGGCGTTCCGAGATAAACCTCAAGGCCATGCAGATGATGGGTTATGACGCTTCCGCGGTAAGCGGCGATGAGTTCAATTTCGGCAAGGATTTTTTCCTGAAGAATGCCGTAAAATATAACCCGGTTTTCTTAAGCGCAAACCTGGAATCGGATAAGGTTGCCCCGTATATCGTCAGGCAGATCCCCGGGGCGAAGATCGGGATAATCGGGCTGATCAGCCCGGCGGCGGCGCAGAAGACCGAAGGCCTGAAGATTAAGCCTCCCAAGTCTATAGAAGGATTGGTCAAGCGCCTGAAGAGCGAAGGCGTGGGGATCATCGTGGTCTTGAGTTCTTTGGACAGGAAAGAAAACCTGGATTTGATTTCCTCCGTCGCGGGGATAGACATACTTATCACAGGATACAGTTTTGATAAAGAAGGTTATGAGGCTAAGATCGGTTCCACGTTTGTCGCCCGCGTTTCATGGCAGGGCCGCAAGATGGGCAAACTTACCCTGAAAATAAAAGACGGCAAGCTCATTGATTGCAAAGATGAAGCGATGCGGCTTTGGGATAAGCTCGCCGATGACCAGAGGATTGCGGCGGTGCTTCCGGCTTGTTTTTCCGACGCCAACTGCAGGAAAGAAGGGTTGAACGGAATCTGCCAGAATCCCGGACAGCCCGGCGCAAATTGTTTGTTTGTCGAACCTAACCGCCTGCGCCTGATCGTGATTAATCCCGAAGACTGCCTGGTATGCAACCCCGAGCCGGTTATCGAGCGCCTGAAGAAACAGTTCCCGGGGCTAAATCCCGAATACGTGGATGTAAAACGCGCCCAGAACCTGATAAAGGACCTGTCGATTAAGACCCTGCCCGCTTATGTAATCAGCGGGGAGATCGATAAAGAGGCTAATTTCGAAAGTTTCAGGGATAAGCTGGAATCGAGGAAAGGTGTATATCTGCTTAAGCCGGAGGTAAGCGGGATAGCTTATTTTATCGACCGTCAGGTCAAGAAAGGGACGCTGGATTTGTTCTTCAGCCTGTTCGATAAGGATTCCGCGGAATTGCTTTCTACCCTTAGGGAATTTTCTCCTTCCTTGCATTTCCTGGCGGTGGAAAAAGACGATGGTTTTGAAACCAGGGGCGGCAAGGCGGAGGCGGAAGAGTGCCTACGCGGCGTATGCGTCCAGAAATATTATCCCGGGCGTTTCTGGGATTACCTGATTTGCAGGGCCAAGAATATAAACAGTTCCTGGTGGGATGATTGCCTCGGCTCGCCGGAGGAAGCGCAGAAGATAAGGGATTGCGCTAAGGCTGAAGAAGGGAAATTGCTGCTTAAAGAGAATATTGCCTTGAACAAGGAAATAGAAGTTAACCTGGGGTTGAGCTATCTTCTGGATAACCACCAGATATTCTCAAGCCGGGGTGTTCCGGGCAAAGAAGAAATCAGGAAGATATTGAAAAAGTAAACAAGAGTCCTGTCGTCTGGATAAAGACAGGATTATCCGGCAGGGGGGTAGCTATGGCTAAAAACGCGAAGATTTATCTGCTTGACGTAACTAACCGCGATGGGGTACAGACCTCGCGTATATGTTTATCTAAACTGCAGAAGACCATGATCAACTGGTACCTGGATCAGATGGGGGTTTCCCAGTCGGAATTCGGTTTTCCGCTTACCCACCATGAGACCAATTACCTCAACGCCAACCTCGAACTGGCCGGATTGGGCGGGTTTTCCAATATCCGGCTCAGCGGATGGCTGCGCGCCACCAAAGACGATGTGATAGCGGCGTTCAACCTTGTCCCGAAGATGGAATATGTCAATCTATCCATTTCGACCAGCGACCAGATGATTGTCCATAAATTCAAAGGCAAACTGGACCATGATTCGGTGATCGGGGAGATGGAGGAGGCAGTGGAGGAGGCGGTCAGGCTGGGAGCGAAGAGTATCGGCGTAAATGCCGAGGACGCCTCGCGCACCGATATGAAATACCTGGTCAGGTTCGCTTTAAAGGCCAGGGATGCCGGGGCAAACAGGATCCGTTACTGTGATACCCTGGGATGCGATACGCCTTTTACTATTTACGAGCGCATCAAAACCCTTGCTGAAGAGGTCGGGTTGCCGGTAGAGGTGCATTGCCATAATGATTTAGGCCTGGTGGTGGCCAATTCTATCGCCGGAGCCAGGGCAGCCAACGACGCGGGTGTCGATGCTTATGTGAATACTTGCGTTAACGGCATGGGTGAGCGGGCGGGGAACGCGGATTTGGTCTCGGTGATCCTGGCGGTCAGATTCGGCCAGGGTATGCAGGATTATCATTTGGACGAGAAGGTGGACCTTAAGATGGCCTGGAAGATCTGCAAATACGCTTCGTATGCTTTCGGGGTTCCTATTCCGATAAACCAGCCCGGTGTGGGGTCGAATGCCTTTGCCCATGAATCCGGAATTCACGCCGACGGGGCGTTGAAGGACAGGCGTAATTATGAGCTTTATGATTATGAGGAGCTTGGCCGCGGTGAACCGGAGATAATCGAAACCGGCAGAAAGATCACCGCCGGGGAATATTCCGGGATAAAGGGTTTCCGTAACGTATACGAGAAGCTGGAGGTGGTCTTTAAGGATGACGCCGAGGCTACGCGCATACTGGAACTGGTCAGGTACGCGAACGTGCATAACCAGAAACCGTTGGTTGACGATGAGCTGAATTTCATCGCGCGTTATCCGGATATCGCGCGCAAGATTTTCACGATGAGCCCTTGAGGCACCGGTATAAAGCGTAACTTTTAGCATCAGGTATATAAAACAAAAGAAAGAGAAAAATGAACATAACGATCGTAGGGATGCAGTGGGGGGATGAGGGCAAGGGCAAGATAATCGACATCCTCTCCAGGAAGGTTGATTATATAGTGCGTTATCAGGGCGGCAATAACGCCGGCCATACCGTCGTAGTAGGGGAGAAGGAGTATATTTTTCATCTTATCCCGTCCGGGATACTGCATCCCGGAAAGGTTTGTTGCATCGGCAACGGGGTGGTGATCGATCCGGAAGTACTCTTGCGCGAATTGAAGGATTTGAGTTCAAACGGTATCGATTTCAAACGGCGTTTTAAGATCTCTTCCTTGGCGCATTTGATCATGCCTTACCATAAAAACCTTGACCATCTGCGCGAGGGCAAGAGGAAGAATAAAATTGGCACTACCGGCCGCGGTATCGGCCCGTGTTACGCCGACAAGATCAACCGCTGCGGCATACGCATGATCGACCTGGCCAATCCCGGGATATTCGAGGATAAGCTTAGGGATAACCTGAAGGAAAAGAATGAAATATTCAGGAAGGTCTATGACCATCCGGGTTTCAGTTTCGAGAAGATATACCGGCAGTACCTTGAGTACGGCAAATTGTTTTCTCCTTACGTGTGCAACACAGCTGTATTGCTGAACAACGCCGCGGACAGAAAATTGGATATTCTTCTTGAGGGGGCGCAGGGCACGTTCCTGGATATTGATTTCGGGACTTACCCTTTTGTCACTTCTTCTTCGGCTACTTCCGGAGGAGCTTGTATCGGCACGGGGATCTCTCCGGTGAAGATCGACAAGGTTGTCGGGGTGTGCAAGGCTTATACCACGCGTGTCGGCGAAGGCCCGTTCCCCACGGAATACGCCTCCGGTTTCGGTAATTTTATGCGGGATAAAGGCAAGGAATTCGGCGCTACGACCGGCAGGCCGCGCAGGTGCGGGTGGTTCGACGCGGTGATGGCCAGGGAATCCGTGATGCTCAACGGGATCACCGAGCTGGCGATAATGAAAATGGATATACTCGACGGCCTGGATAAGCTGAAGGTCTGCGTTGCCTATAAATATAAAGGTAAGCTGATAAAAGAATTCCCGCATGACCTTGAGGTGCTGGCTAAGGCAACTCCGGTCTACAAGGAGATGCCCGGATGGCCGGCTTATTCCGCTAAACCACGCGCGCTGAAAGATCTGCATCCCAATGCCAGGGCGTATCTTGCGGACCTGCAAAACCGCCTTAAGGCCCGGATAACCATGGTTTCCATAGGTTCAGCCAGGGAAGACACCCTGTTTATTTAACTAACCATCCCGTTCTTTTTGCTCGTTTGCGCTCGCAAGGACTGCGCTGGATAAAAGCTGTAAGGTGCTGCCCTTGCTCGTTTGCGCTCGCAAGGACTGCGCTGGATAAAAGCTATAAGGTGCTGCCCTTGCTCGTTTGCGCTCGCAAGGACTGCGCTGGATAAAAGCTATAAGGTGCTGCCCTTGCTCGTTTGCGCTCGCAAGGACTGCGCTGGATAAAAGCTGTAAGGTGCTTGATTTAACTCTTGACTAAGACAAGGGGTTATGTTATATTTAAAATTCAATTTCAAGCAATCAGGCCAGAAGGCCAAGGAGAGGTAAAATGAGAAATAATCTTTTCAAATCCGCGCTGGTTTTATTCATAGTTTTAGGCTTGTCAGGCTGCAGTTTTGTTTTTCAGAAAGGCAGGCGTTCCGACGCCCAGAGGATCGAGGAGTTGAGCGCCCAGCTGGATGAGCTTCAGCGTTCAAAGAGCCTGCTTGAACAGAAGCTTGGCCAGGAGATAAGCGATAAGCAGATAAAGCTCCAGATGATGGAGAAGGGGCTGGTGATCACCGTGGTAGGCGATCTTATTTTTGATTCCGGCAAGGCCACGATCAGGCCGGAGGCATACAATCTATTGAATAAGGTTTCCGAAGTGCTGAAGGATAATATGGCCCAGTTCAATGTCGGTATCGAGGGGCATACGGACAATATGCCGATCAAGCATTCCAGCTGGAAGTCTAATTGGGAACTTTCGACTGCCCGCGCCTTGAGCGTGCTGCATTATCTGGTCAATGAGCAGGGAATTTCTCCCGAGCGCCTTTCGGCAATCGGCTATGGAGAATATCGTCCGGTAGCTTCCAATGACAGCGCTTCCGGACGCAAGCAGAACCGCAGGGTGGAAATCGTTATTCTTCCCAATGTAACCAAGGTTAAAGGTGATTCTTCGGCTCCCGCGGCTCCGAAAGATTACGAGCCGGGGTTAAAAGAACCGGAAGAAAACCTCAAGTAGGAGAACAGGTTGAAGAATCGCATAATAATAATTCTGGCGGTATTTTCGTTAGTCTTCTTTATTACTACGATCAGTTCATGCAATAATGCCATGCGCCAGAAAGCAGCCAGGGACCAGGAAATGGCCGCCCGTATCCAGATGGAAGAGAAGATGTCCAGGTTCTCCCAGGAGAGGTCGGCCCTGGAGGAAAAAATAAAGGCAAAGGAAAAAGAGGTTGAAGAGGCAAAGGCGGCTCTCGAAGAAGCAAAGTCCGCTTCCTCTAAAGAACAGCCTGTCCCGCAGCCTGCTGAAGACGGACCGCAAAAAGGCAATTAGTATGAGATAAAAGAGGAGTTGGGATGGCGTCTAAATAGTTTTATGAAAAGGGGAGATGATCCCTTTTTTTATTTTTATCAGAGGGAGGTGGGGTTATGAAGGTGTTAAGCAAGATAAGCAAGATCAAGGAAAAACTGAAGAAGATTCCCGCCAAGATAGCATCTTTGAAAACAAGAAAGAAAAAGACCGCCGCCAAGAAAGCTGAACCCCGCGCGGCCAGGGAAATTCCGGGTTTGCAGGAGACTGCCGCGGTCAACTCGAAGTTCTCCCATCCGGAGGACTCCAGGCCGAAGAGCGTTTTGCCCGAAGACCTGCCCTGGGGTTACGGCCAGGATAAAATAGTTTTGCAGGTGCGCGACCCGCGCTGGCTGCATGCTTACTGGGAGCTAAGGAATGACACGATCGACGGGCTGAAAGGCCGGCTGGGCGATGAATTTCACCGCGCCAGGAGGATACTCAGGGTTTATGATGTTACGAATATCATCTTCAACGGTTCTAACGCGAACAGTTTCTTCGATATCCAGTGCGGTGATTTCGCCAACAGCTGGTATATCGACACAAACGGACCGGGGAGGTCGTGGTGCGTGGACCTGGGCCTGATGTTGACCGACGGCAGGTTCATCACTATCCTGCGTTCCAACGTGGTCTCCACTCCCCTGGATGGCCCGTCCTGGGTTACCGACGAAGAATGGATGATCCCGGATGACGTATTCGCCAGGCTTTACGGGATGGGGTTTGGTTTAGGGAAAAGTTCTCCCGTGGGCAAGGCCTGGCAGCAGCGCATCAAGCAAGGGTTGTTCAGTTCCGGTGTTTCCTCCAGCCCGGTGCGCAAAACGGTCAAGGAGAGAAGTTTCTGGATGAAAGTGGATTGCGAATTGATCGTCTACGGAGCTACCGAACCTGACGCCGAGGTAACCGTGCAGGGCACGCCGATCAAGCTTAGGCCCGATGGCACGTTTACCCTGCGTTATTATCTGCCGGATAGCCGGCAGGTGATCCCGGTCAAAGCGGTTGCCGCGGATAAACTTGAAGAGCGCACAATCACGCCGATCGTTACCAGGGAGACCAGATAAAATATGTTTAAAGGTTACCTTTGTTTAGTCCTGCATGGGCACTTGCCTTTCGTGCGCCATCCCGAACATGAAAACTTTCTCGAAGAGGACTGGCTTTACGAGGCGATTACCGAAACCTATGTTCCTTTGATTTCTGTTTTTGAGGGCTTGGCCAAGGACGGGATAGATTTCCGGATTACCATGACCTTAAGCCCTACGCTTATTTCCATGCTTTCGGATTCGCTCCTGCAGGAGCGTTATCTTAAGCATATAAATAAACTCATCGAGTTGTCCCAGAAGGAAATGGAGAGGACGAAATGGCAGGAACCTTTCCGCCGGCTGGCCCAGATGTATTTTGACAGGTTCTCCTGCGCGCGGGATACCTTCCAGAAATACAACAATAACCTGGTTTACGCGTTCAAGAAATTCCAGGATATGGGTAAATTGGAGATCATCACCTGCGGGGCCACCCACGGGTTTTTCCCGTTGATGGATGTCTGCCGTGATTCGGTGCGCGCGCAGGTAAGGGTAGCCGCCAACCACTATGAAAGCGTATTCGGCAGAAGGCCCAGAGGTATTTGGTTGCCGGAGTGCGGTTTTTGCCCCGGGCATGACGAGATACTCCGCGAAGCCGGGATACGTTATTTCTTTACCGATTCTCACGGGCTGCTTCACGGTACGCCGCGTCCTAAATACGGCGTATTCGCCCCGGTTTATTGCAAAGGCACGGGAGTGGCAGCTTTTGGAAGGGATCTGGAATCTTCCAAACAGGTATGGTCTTCCATCGAAGGTTACCCGGGAGATTACAATTACAGGGAGTTTTACCGCGATATCGGTTTTGACCTGGAGTTTGATTACATTAAGCCGTACATACATCCGGACGGGGTGCGTATCAATACCGGGATAAAATATTACCGGATCACCGGTTCTTCTAACCAAAAAGAGCCGTATATGCCGGAGTGGGCAAGGGATAAAGCGGCGGATCACGCCGGGAATTTCATGTTCAACCGCCAGAAACAGGCGAGTTATCTCAATGACCTGATGGGCAAGGCCCCGATAATCGTTTCTCCTTATGACGCGGAGCTTTTTGGCCACTGGTGGTACGAGGGGCCGTTATGGCTGGATTTTCTTTTTCGCAAGGTTGCCTGCGACCAGGACGAAGTACGTATGATCACCCCTTCCGAATATCTGGAGGCAAATCCTCGCAACCAGGTGATCACTCCTTCTTTGTCCAGCTGGGGGTATAAAGGGTATTCCGAGATGTGGCTGCAGGGGACTAACGACTGGATTTACCGCCATTTGCATGCGGCTTCCGGTCGGATGAGCGAATTGGTAAGGCAGTTCCCCGGGGCCGAGGGGCTGCTACGCCGGGCGTTGAACCAGGCCTTGCGCGAACTGCTCCTGGCGCAAAGTTCCGATTGGGCTTTTATCCTCGGTACAGGCACGCATACAAGCTATGCCATACGCCGCACCAAAGACCATCTCTTGAGGTTCAACCGGATATACGAAGACGTCAAATCCAACAGCATCAATGAAAGCTGGCTGTCGGAAATCGAGTATAAAGATAACCTCTTCCCGAACATAGATTACCAGGTCCATCAGTAACATGCAGGATAATCCGAAAGTCCCCAGGCATATAGCTTTTATTATGGATGGCAACGGCCGTTGGGCGAAAGAGAAGGGCCTGAACCGTATCGCCGGGCACCGCGAGGGCATAAAAAGGGTAAAGGAGATAATCCGCCTGGCGCCGCAGTTGGGCGTGGAGGCAGTCACATTCTTTGCTTTCTCGACGGAGAATTGGTCGCGTCCCAGGAGCGAAGTCAACGGGCTTATGCGTTTCCTGGATAATTTCCTGGACAGCGAGATTGGCCAGCTGCATAAGAATAACGTGCGGTTTGTGGTTATCGGAAGAGGGGACCCGGTCCCTTCGCGCCTGCAGGCGAAGATCAGGAAGTGCCAGGAGAAGACGGCGGGGAATTCCGGTTTGAGGGTGGTGCTGGCTTTGAATTACGGAGGCAGGCAGGAGATCGTCGATGCCGCCAAACGGTTCGCCGAAGACGTGCTGGCGGGCAAGGCGGATATCGGCAGCCTGGAAGCGGAGGAGTTCAGCAGGTATTTATACGCAGCGGAAATCCCCGATCCGGACCTGCTTATTCGTACCAGCGGCGAGATGCGCATTAGTAACTTTATGCTCTGGGAGCTTTCTTACTCCGAGCTCTATTTCTCCGCCAGGTACTGGCCGGATTTCGGGATCGAGGAGCTTAAGGAAGCGATCGGGGAATATCAGAATAGGGAACGAAGGTTCGGAGGATTGAATGCTGGCAAGAAGAATAATTAGTTCGGCGGTACTTATCGGGATCATCTCGGCGGTGATTTCCCTGGACTGGCTTTGCGCCTTTACGGTCATTGTTTTCATTGTCTGCGGGCTGTATGAATATTTCACGATGCTGGAGAAGAAGGGCATCAGTATATATAAATATTTCGGCATCGGCATGGGGACGGTCATCCCCCTTTCGATAATGTTCAGGTTTGAACCGACAAAGAGCTGGGAACTGCTTTTTATTGTGCTGGCTCTTTTATTTATACTCCTGATGCAGTTCAAGCGCAGGGATTCAAGCGGGGTAATTGTGGACATATCGACCACGCTTTTCGGAATACTTTATGTTTCCTGGTTTTTCAGTTTCATGATCAAGATTCGTTATCTTGCTGGCGGGTTCGGCTTCCTGGTGGCCCTGCTTTTGATAGTCAAGCTTGGGGATATCGGGGCTTATCTGATAGGAAGCCGCTGGGGGAAGAGGCCGTTGCTGCCTCATATAAGCCCGAAGAAGACGGTCGAGGGGTCCATCGGCGGCCTGCTATTCAGCGTACTGGGAGCCTTGGCCAGTAAAACTTTTTTGCCTTTTGGATACGGGCAGCTGGTTATGACCGGAGTCGGACTGGGGATCCTCGGCCAGCTTGGGGATTTGTCCGAGTCCCTGCTCAAGAGGGATTGCCGGATAAAGGATTCAAGCGGGATACTCCCTGGGATGGGCGGCATACTGGACCAGATCGACAGCCTCTTGTTTACCGCACCGGTATTTTATTTTTATTTAAGCGTGGTAGCCAGATAATGAAGAGAATCGCGATTTTGGGTTCCAGCGGCTCGATCGGCCAGAGCACTCTTTCGGTGATCAGGGCTCTTGGCCGTAATTTCAAGGCGGAGGCCTTGAGCGTTAATTCTGATATCTCCGAGTTGAAGAGACAGGTTGTTGAATTCAGGCCGTCGATGGTCTGCGTGAGGGATGTCCCGGCGGCGCAACGGCTCCGCGGGCAGCTGCCCTCTTCGGTAAAAGTTTTCTCCGGGGATGACGGCCTGAATGAGATGGTCATGGACAGCCGGATCGAGCTGGTGATGTTCGCCATCAGCGGTTCGGCCGCGCTCGGCCCTTTGCTTAGCGCGATCAAAAGCGGAAAAGACATCGCCCTGGCCAACAAGGAAGCCCTGGTAATGGCCGGTCCTCTGCTGATGCGCCTGGCAAAGAGATACGGGGCGGATATCCTTCCGGTAGACAGCGAGCAGTCGGCGATATGGCAAAGCCTGGGGGCTAACGGTAAGAAGGATATCAGGAGAGTTTACCTGACGGCTTCCGGAGGGCCTTTAAGGACTCTTCCGGCTGAAGAATTCGGCAAGGTCAGCCTGGAAAAGGTATTGCGGCATCCGCGCTGGAAGATGGGCAGGAAGATTACCGTTGATTCGGCGACCCTGATGAACAAGGGGCTGGAGTTTCTTGAGGCGATGTTTCTTTTCGGCCTGCCAGCGGAAAAAATCAGCGTTTTGATTCATCCCGAGGCCGTTATCCACTCGATGGTGGAGTTTAACGACGGGGTGATTATGGCCCAACTTTCCGCGGCGGATATGCGCATCCCGATCCAATACGCCCTGTCGTATCCGCGCAGGCTGAATAACAGCCAGGCGCCGGTGGATTTCTTCCGGTTGAGCAAAATACATTTTGAGAAACCGGATTTGAGGAAATTCCCCTGCCTGGACCTGGCCTTGGAGGCCGCGCGCCTTTTGGGTACGATGCCGGCTGTTTTAAACGCGGCCAACGAGATAAGCGTGAACAGTTTCCTGAATAAGCGCATAGGTTTTCTATCTATCCCCAGGATAGTGGAGAAAGTGATGCGCCGGCATAAGAATATAACCAGCCCGAGCCTGGCGGATATAATTTCCGCGGATTCCTGGGCGAGAGTGGAAGCCGCGGATTTGTGCGGTTAGAGCGAAAGAGACAATGATAGCTGTTTTGATTTTTATTTTAATTTTGAGCCTCTTGATCATCGTGCACGAGTTCGGGCATTTTATCGCCGCGCGCTTAAACGGCGTGCGTGTGGAGATCTTTTCGCTGGGTTTCGGCCCGCAGGTTTTCAAGAAGAAAAATGGCGGGACCGAATATAGCGTAAGCCTGATTCCCCTGGGGGGGTACGTGAAGATGGCCGGCGCCAGCCGCTCGGAGTATAAGGGTAAAGCCGATGAATATTTTTCCAAGAGCATCGGCAGGCGTTTCCAGATTATTTTTGCCGGTCCGCTGTTGAATTACTTGTTGGGTTTCCTGTTTTTCTGGTGCGTGCTTTTTATCGGTTATCCCAGCCTGACCAGCAAGGTCGGAGGGCTGATCGATGGATACGGGGCCAAAGAGGCGGGTTTAGAGGCAGGGGACAAGATCGTTGCCGTAGACGGCAGGCGCGTTGATTTCTGGGACGATATGTATGAGCGGATCCAGAATAGAAAATCCATGGAAAGCGTAGAGGTTGACGTTTTGCGGTCAGGGAAGGAATTGAAATTCAGGATACCGATAAGGGACAAGGTCTTGGATAATGAGTTGGGAGAAAAACGCGCGCTGGGGATAATCGGGATTACTCCGTTTGACGAAGTGGTCGAGGTCAGGCACGGATTCTTCGAATCGGCATACCTGGGTTTGAGATCCACCGTACGCCTGACCGCGATGACTTATAAGGGTTTGTGGATGCTGGCTAGCGGGAGAATCTCCATGCGCGATTCGATGACCGGGCCTCTGGGTATTTTCTTCATTACTTCCAAGACGGCTAAACTCGGTTTGGCGGCGCTCCTGCATTTGATCGCGGTATTGAGCGTAAGCCTGGCGATATTCAACCTCCTGCCGCTGCCTATTCTCGACGGAGGGCATATATTCCTGCTCGGACTGGAGAAAATAAGGAAGAGGTCCCTGGGCGTAAAAGCCGAGGAGATAATCAACAACCTTGGCTTTACGCTGATGATCGCCATCGCCCTGGCGGTTACTTATAATGACATAATCAGGCTTTACGGCGATAAGATCGGTAAGGCTGCGGGTGGTTAAATGGAGATAATCAGAAGAAAAAGCAGGGTGGTTAAAGTCGGAAGCGTGCTTATCGGCGGAAGGAATCCGGTAGTCATCCAGTCGATGACCAAGACCAGGACTTCCGACGTGGACTCAAGCGTTAGGCAGATCAGGCGGCTTGAAGAATCCGGCTGTCAGCTTGTGCGCCTGGCGATCAACGATCTTAACGATGCCCTGGCTTTGAGGAAGATCAAGCCCAGAGTGAACTTGCCGCTGGTAGCGGATATACATTTTGACTGGCGGCTGGCGGTTGCCGCTATCGAGAACGGTGCCGATAAAATCAGGCTGAACCCGGGGAATATTTACAAGAAACATGAAATCGAGCAGGTTATCTCTGCGTTGAAATCTGCCCGTGTGCCTTTGCGCATCGGGCTTAATTCCGGTTCGGTAAGAGACGACAAAAGCGGCAAGCTTACGATGGGTGACAGGCTGGTATCCAGCTGCCTGGATTATGTCAGGATAGTTGAAAGGCTGAAATTTAACAATATCGTGATCTCCTTGAAAGCCAACAACGTTTTGGATACCCTGGAGGCCTACCGTAAGGTCTCCGCATCCTGCGATTATCCGCTGCACCTTGGGCTTACGGCTACCGGTTCGGTTTATGAAGGCCTGATCAAGTCAAGCGTAACTTTAGGGGCTTTGCTTTTAGAGGGCATTGGTGATACAATAAGGGTGTCCCTTACCGAGGACCCGGCGGAAGAGGTCAGGGCGGCCAAGGGGATACTGGAAGCTTTGGGGCTGCGTAATTTCGGCCCGCAGATCATTAGCTGCCCTACTTGCGGCCGCTGCAGGGTGAACCTGGTGGATATAGTCAAGAAGCTGGAAAAAGGATTGTCCGGCCTTGGCAGGGTTAATTGTCGCCGGCCGGTAAAGGTGGCAGTGATGGGTTGCGTGGTTAACGGGCCCGGAGAGGCCAGGGAAGCGGATATTGGAGTGGCTTTCGGCAGGGGCCAGGGTGTGTTCTTTAAGCGCGGTAAGATAACCGGAAAGATCGCGGCTAAGGATTGCGTGCGCGTTATATTAGGCGAACTTAAAACCAAGGAGAAAACGTGGCTCAGCAAACACTGAAAAGCAGGGTACGGGAAGATTTTATCGCTCGGTACAGCAGTGTGTTGTCTAAGAGTGCGGGGAACAAGACTGAAGTGGCGGCTACGGTCAGGCAGATCCTTGAGGGGATACTTAGCCAGCCCCGCGGCGTGCTTAGAGAACAGGATAGGGAAAATATCATCAATGAGTTGGTCGATGAATTTTCCGGGCTCGGCCCCATCGAGAAGCTGATGATGGACCACGATGTCACGGAAATCATGATCAACGGCACGCATAATGTCTATATGGAAAAAGGCGGCAAGAAGATAATGACGGATATCCGTTTTGACAGCGATCAGCAGTTGATGTACGTGATCCAGAAGATACTGGCGCCTACCAGGAGGAGAGTCGATGAGACGCAGCCGTATACCGATGTCTGCCTGCCGGACGGCTCGCGAGTCAATATCATTATCCCGCCGCTGGCCCTGGACGGGCCGACCATAACCATCCGCAAGTTCCTCAAGGTGATCCGCAGGGTCGAGGATCTGGTCAGCCTCGATACGCTGGATAAAAGGATGGGGGATTTCCTGGTAGCATGCATAAAGAGCAAGGTGAATATGATATTCGCCGGCGCCACCGGAAGCGGTAAGACCACGACTGTAGGAGTGCTTTCCAGCTATATAGATAACGATGAGCGCACGATAGTCATCGAGGATACCGCGGAACTTCACCTGGCGCAGGATCATGTGGTCAGGCTGGAGACGAAGCCGCCGAATATCGAAGGCAAGGGGGAGATAAGTATCAGGGACCTTTTCAGGAACTCTTTGCGTATGCGCCCGCAGAGGATCATCCTGGGCGAGATCAGGAGCGCGGAGGCGCTGGATATGCTTCAGGCGATGTGTTCCGGGCACAGCGGAGCGCTTTCGGTAATTCACGCCAATACCCCGCAGGAGGTAATGCACCGGATAGAGCCGATGATCCTGATGTCGGGTATCCCGATCACCCTGGAGGCGATCCACCGCCAGATAGCCGCTTCCCTTAACCTGATCATCCAGCAGGACCAGCTGGCCGACGGTTCGCGCAAGATTACCAGGATTACCCAGATTAACGGACTGAAAAACGGATGGGCGAACCTGGAGGACATTTTTTATTACGAGATTAACGACGTAGTCGAACACGGTAAAGTTACCGGACGTTTCAGGGCTACCGGGATCAAGCCGGCATTCCAGGAACTTTTTGCCAAGAGAGGGATATCCATGCCGCAGGATACCTTCAACAAGGACTAATCATGTTTTGGAGCAAGAGCTTCATCCCTACTTTAAAAGAAACTCCGCAGGAGGCTGAATCCCTAAGCCATAAATTGTTGCTGCGCGCCGGGCTGGTGCGCATGCTTATGGCCGGCGTATATTCTTATTTGCCGCTGGGTTTGAGGGTTCTTGGCAATATCCAGAAGATCGTCCGCGAAGAGATGAATGCCTGCGGGGCGAACGAACTCCTCCTGCCGGCTTTGCAGCCGGTTGAACTCTGGCAGAAGACCGGACGGGACAAGGACCTCGGCCAGGTGATGTTCGGATTCAAGGACCGCCGCGGCAGGAATGTTTGCTTGGGGCCTACGCACGAGGAAGCGATCACCGATTTGGTAAAAAACCATGTTTCCAGCTACAGGCAGCTTCCGCTGGTGCTCTATCAGATCCAGACAAAATTCCGCGATGAGATCCGGCCGCGTTTCGGCCTGATCCGCGCCTGCGAATTTATCATGAAAGACGCTTATAGTTTTGATCAGGACGAAGAGGGTTTGGATAAGAATTACCAGGCGATGTTCGGGGCCTATAAGAATATCTTCCGGCGCCTGGGTTTGAAGATTTTTATTACCGAAGCGGATTCCGGGGTCATGGGAGGCAAGGTTTCCCATGAGTTCATGGTGCCCAGCAAAGACGGAGAGGACGCGGTCCTTTCCTGTCCAGCCTGCGCGTTCGCTAAGACATATAAGGATGG
>CAZNGC010000006.1:0-23822 GCA_964572435.1 uncultured Planctomycetales bacterium
ACCAGCTGTTCCTTGGACATCTCCAGGCTGAAGATCGCGGTAGGGACCTTTTCCACGACCCCGGCATACTCGGCGATCCCCAGGGCAAAGGCGCTTTTGCCCATCGAAGGCCGCCCGGCGACGATTATCAGGTCCGAAGGCTGCAGCCCGGCCGTTTTAATATCGAAATCTATATACCCGGTGGGGATACCCGTAACATGGGCCTTATTCTGGTAAAGCCTGTCGATCGTTTCGATACTGTCTTTGACGATCTCTTTAAGGTGTATATAAGAACCCTGGTTCCTGCGGTCGCTTACCTCGAAAATAAGCCTTTCCGCGGTATCTACCACCTCGGCGATATTCCCGTCGCTTTCGTGACAGACGGTAATAATCTTGGTGGAATTATTGATCAGCGTTCTTAATATATATTTTTCCCGGACAATCCCGGCATAATGGTTTATGTTGGCGGCGGTGGGGACGGCATTAGCCAGCAGGGCGAGGTAACTTACCCCTCCGACATCTTCAAGGGAATTGTCCTTTTTCAATTCATCCGCCAGAGTGATCAGATCAACGGCCTTGTTGGCATTATAAAGATCGCTTATCGCCTGGAATATTTTCCTGTGGGTATCTTTATAGAAACATGAGGCGTCGAGCTTTTCGGTCGCGGAAGAAACCGCGTCTTCATCCATGATCATTGAACCCAAAACAGCCATCTCGGCGTCGAGGTTCTGCGGAGGTAGTTTATCCAGCATCGCTTCTTGGGGCATTCCAGTTCTCCCGATTTTTGAATACGGCTATTTCTTGACCACCCAAAGCTTGATCTTCGCGTTTACTTCCGGATGCAGTTTAACGTCCAGCTCGTAAATTCCCAGGGACTTTATCGGCTCGGGCAGCTCGATGGCATTCTTATCGATGGAAAAACCTTCGTCTTTTAAGACCGCCGCGATGTCCTGGCTGCCGATGCTCCCGTACAATTCCTCTCCCTGGGCCAGCGCGGAGATAGTCAACGACAGATTGGCAAGCCGCTTCTTTATTTCCTCCGACTCTTCCCTGGCCTTGGAGTATTGAGCGAGCCTGGCCTGCTTTTCCGCTTCCAGCTGTTTAAGGCTTCCGGCAGTGACAGGTTTGGCTAAATTATGAGGGAAGAGGAAATTCCGGGCAAACCCCTCCTTGACCTTGGCCACTGAACCGGCCTTGCCGATCTTTTCCACATCCTTAATCAGTATCACTTCCATGGCCGTCAGCGGGTATAAGGAAGCAGGGAAATGAACCTCGCCTTATTGATCAGGTCCCTGATCATCCTTTGATGTTTGGCGCAGTTTCCTGAAAAGCGGCTGGAGACGATCTTGCCTTTTTCGGTAAGAAAACCTTCCAGTTTCTTTATATCTTTATAATCGACACTTCCCGCCTTGTCCGTGCAGAAACGGCAAAACCTTTTTCTGGCCGGGCCAAGCGTGTCCCTTTTCTTCTTGATGATCTTTTTATCTTTACCAAAACCCCTGGTTTTAACTTTCATACGAATCCCCCTGTCTATGTTTTGTTTTAACTTATCTCTTCTTCGGAAGGTTGAGCCTCTTCCGGGCTTTCCGACAACCAGTTCGATTCGCTTGAAGGCTCATCAACCATCGCCTCCGCGTGCGCCTGGCCTGGCTGGCCGGCGCTTCTTGCGGCTCCGGGTGAGCCCATGAACTGCACGCGTTCGGCCCGGACCTCGATCACTGATTTCTTCGCCCCGGTATTATCCTCCCAGGAACGCGATTGCAGCCTGCCTTCGACGAAAACACCGCTTCCTTTGCGTAAATACTGGTTGCAGGTCTCCGCCTGCTTGTTCCAGACCACCGCGGTGATGAAACAAACTTCCTCTTTCAGCTCCTGGTCTTTAGTACGGTATTTGCGGTTTACCGCCATGCGCAAATTGACCACCGCGGTACCCTGCGGGGTATAACGCAATTCGGGATCCTTGGTGAGATTGCCCATCAACAACACTTTATTATAACTAGCCATATTAACCCTCCTTGAACTTACCCCGCGCTCAAACCCTGACAACAAACGCGTACGCGGATGCGCGCCTTAAGCATCCATGCGGGTAAACAGAGCCCTTAAAATATTCTCGTTCAGCTTATAGATATTGCGCAGTTCTTTGATCGCCTGCGCAGGCGCGCTGAAAGCCAGCAGGTAATAAACCCCTTCCTGGAATTTCTTGATCGGGAAGTACAGCTTGCGCCTTTCGGACCAGACACCCGACTGGGAAATCTGCCCGCCGTTTTTAGTTACCGCCTCGTCCACCTGTTTGAATAAAGCCTTCTTGTCTTCGTCTGATAAATCCGGTTTAACGATCAGCATTGCTTCATACTTGTTCATTCTCCACCCTCTTTCTGTTTACTCTTATTTAATGTGTTAAAACCATCCATTGCCGCCGTTATCCCCTGTTCCGCCCAGCTTAAACAGCATCTGACGGCGTTCTCCATCGCTTCTTCAACTGCCGCCTTCTCTCTGCGGCCAAACCCTTCCAGGACATAATGCGCCGCGTCCTTGCCGGGGCCGGGCCGGCCTATACCGAAACGCAGGCGGTTAAATTCCGGCGTCCCTATCTTTTCGATAATCGATGACACCCCGCGGTGCCCGGCGCTTGAGCCCTGCGGCCTGATCCTGATCCGGCCCAGATCCAGGTCCATATCGTCGCAAACCACCAGGATGTCCCGGGATGAGGCAATCTTGAATTTCTTGAGCAGGGCCGAAACGGCCATACCGCTTAAATTCATGAATGTCTGCGGCAAAGCCAAAACCAGGGCTTCTCCGGCGTATTCTGCCTTCGCCACCAGAGAAAAAACTGAACTATCCCTTTTTAAAACAACTTTTAAAGAACGCGCCAATGATTTTACTACCGTAAAACCTATATTGTGCCTGGTGCCCGTGTAAATCAATCCGGGATTGCCCAACCCCACAATCAGCTTCACTTAAAACCCCCGCTCCTCATCGACCCACACCATGAATCCGGATTATTTCTCTTTGCCTTTACCCTCTTCAGCCGGGGCTGCTCCTTCGGCAGGGGCTTCTTTCTTCTCCTTGATCACTTCTGGTTCAGCCTTGGCCTCTCCTTCTACGGCCTCGGCCGGGGCCTCCTCTTTCATCGGAGCGGCAATATGAAGTACTATGGCATCGGGATCATTCAACGACTTGACCCCTCCCGGGAAAGTTATGTCCTTGACATGTATCGCGTCTCCCAATTTGAGCGCGGAGATATCAATCTCGATATTCTTGGGCATATTCGTAGGCAGGCACTCCACCTCCAACTCCCAGAGTATATGCTCCAGCGAACCACCCTCCTGTTTGACGCCGACAGACTCCCCTTTGGTCTCTATGGGGACGTTGACCTTGATCGTCTCGGTCAGGGATATCTCGTTGAAATCCATGTGTATTATATCTTCCTTCACCGGGTCAAGCTGCATTTCTTTGACCAGGCATGGACGGCCTTTGGCTTTCTTGTCATCTTTGATCTTGAGCGTAAGGATAACCCCTTCAAGGCGGTGCTGATGCATCAGTTTCAAAAGCGCGCCTTTGGGGATCTTGATAGACAGGGCCTCTTTGCCATGGGAATAGACTATCGACGGCAAATACCCCTTGTTCCTCAACTCCCGGGCTTTGGCGCTGCCCTTCTCTTCCCTTAATTCAGCTTCCAGCAGTATCTCTTCCATTTTACTTGCCTTCCTTTTCTTGAATGTTATTTCGCTGCTTAATCAAATAAACAGCTGATTGACTCCTCGTTATGTATCCTCTTTATCGCCTCGGCCAGGAGATTGGCTACCGAAAGCACGTGTATCTTCTCATGCTGTTTCTCGGGAGAAAGCGGCACGCTGTCCGAAATGAGCAGTTTCTCCAGCCCCTTGCACTGGCTTATACGCTCGATCGCCGGGCCGCTTAAGATACCATGGGTGATCGCCGCGTAAATGGTCTTGGCCTTGGCCTTCTTCAGGGCCTCTACCGCTTCGATCAGCGAACTGCCCGTAGCGATCAGATCGTCAATAATGATCACGTTCTTTCCCTCGACCTCGCCCATTATATGCATGGCCTCCGCCTTTTCCGGAGAAACCCGGCGCTTGTCGATTATCGCTAATCCCGCGGAAACCCTCTTGGCGTACGCGCGGGCCATCTTAATACTGCCGACATCCGGGGAAACAGCTACCAGGTCTTTGATGTCCATCTTAGAGAAATAATCCACGAACACGCCGACGGAGAAAAGATGATCCACCGGTATATCGAAAAAACCCTGGATCTGGCCGGCATGCAGGTCCATGGTCAGGACCCTGTCCGCGCCGGCGGTAGTCAAAAGATTAGCCACCAGCTTGGCGGTAATCGGGACCCTCGGCTGGTCTTTCCTGTCCTGGCGCGCGTATCCAAAGTACGGCATCACCGCGGTGATCCTTTTAGCGGAAGCGCGGCGCAAGGCATCGATCATAATCAATAATTCCATAAGGCTGTCGTTAGACGGAGGGCAAGTGGGTTGCACTATGAAAACATCCTTGCCGCGCACGTTATCGTTGATCTTCACGCGGATCTCCCCTTCACTGAACCTGCCGACCAGGGCATCCTGAAGCGTAACCTTTAAATCATCGCAGATATCTTTGGCCAACGCCGGATGCGCGTTGCCGCTAAAAATCGCCAACTTATCCATTTTTACCTCTTCCTTTTCTTGAAAATTCTCGCCGGGACCCCCGCGACAACGGTATCGGCCGGCACGTCCCTGGTGATAACCGAACCGGCCCCGGTAAAAGCCATTTTGCCGATCCTGGCCGGGGCGACGATCACGGTATCCGAACCGATACTGGCCCTGTCCTCGATTACAGTATTGCTCTTCTTGAAACCGTCAAAATTAGCCGTCACTGTTCCTGCCCCGACATTCACGCAGGAACCCACGGAACTGTCGCCTAGATAGGAGAAGTGTTTGACAAATGTTTTGGAGCCGATCTTGACGCGCACCATTTCGATAAAATTGCCGGCTGTCACGTCATCCTTAAGCTCAACGGCTTCGCGCAGGTGCGCAAAAGGACCTACTGAACAACGTTTTCCAATTTTAACATCCCTTTCGATTACTGTAAAGGGATAAATCACCGTGCCCAGGCCGATCTTCGTGCCGAAATTTATAAAGGTAGAGGCAGGGTCGATAATAGTCACTCCGTCGAGCATAAACTTGCGGTTAATCCTCTCCTGCATCAGGGTATTGGCCTTGGCAAGTTCCTCGCGGTTATTGATCCCCAGCGCCTCCCGGGGGTCTTCGATCTTGACCCCATCGACCAGATAATCCCCTTTGGCTAAAATTCCTATGATATCGGTAAGATAATATTCTTTCTTGCGGTTATTGGCGCGGATAAACCTGAGGTTCTTCTCAAGGCTCTGCTTATCGAAAGCCATGATCCCGGTGTTGATCTCTTTGATATCCTTCTGCACCTCATCCGCGTCTTTTTCTTCGACTATGCCGCAGATATTGAAACATTTGTCGCGGACGATCCTTCCGTAGCCGGCGGGGTTTTTCAACTGCGCCGTCAGCAAAGTGGCGTCGACATCGTTGCTGGCGTGATAATCCAGGAGTTTACGCAGGGTTTCTTTCTTCAGCAGGGGATTGTCCCCGTAAAGAACGAGCACGGTGCCTTTGAAGCCTTTGAGCCCGCCGAGGCCGGTCTTTACGGCATCCGCCGTGCCGATCAGCTTCTTCTGGATACACACCTTGACGCCTTTGGGTATGGCCTTGCGCACCTGCTGTTGCTTAAAACCAAGCACGGCGACAACCCTGCTGGCCTTAAGCGAAAACACCAGGTCCAGAACGTAATTTATCATCGGCCTGCCACAAAGCTTATGCAGCACCTTGGGGGTTTCGGACTTCATGCGCGTGCTTTTTCCAGCCGCCAGGATGATTACCGCGATATCTTTTCTCATTTTAGATTGTAAATATGTTGGAACTTCGGTCTAGCTGGGACGTATGGACTCGAACCATAATAGCCAGACCCAAATTCTGGAGTCCTACCATTGGACGACGTCCCAATCCTTGATATCAAACACTCCCGTCTTCCCCGGGCGGGATTGGCGCCTATGGCCAAACAGGGCTTAAAGATTCCCGATGCGCCGCCGGCAACCGCCGGTGGAAGATTATGCCTTAACCCTGCTCTTCTCCTGCCCATACGCCTCAAGAATCCTCTTCTGCAGGTACTCCCTGAATTGCTGCGTTATCGGATGGGCGATATCCTTATGCTCGGACTGATTGCCTGCCTCCTCCGTGCGCTGGGAGGTAACCTCTTCCGGCAGCGGGGCGGCACATTGATTGCAATATTTACTGCGCAACTCATTCTTAAAAGAACATTTCGGGCAAGGCTGTTTCACCTTCCGGGAAGGCATGGCAATGAATAAACCCGAACTCCCCTCGATAACCTTGATATTCCTTACCACGAACACATTATCGAAAGTGACCGTAGCGTATGCCTTGAGCTTCTTGTCCGGCGAATCCTTCAAGACTACCCTGACCTCTGTTATCTCCATATTTTCCCTCCCCCTGACTGCCGTGGCTTAGACCGCAGAAATTAGGAAAATTTGCCAGGATTTATGCTTCTGGCGCAGCTTGGCGCATAAATCCATGGCCTGGGCCCGGCAGTCGCAGATCGCGAATACCGCCGGACCGCTTCCAGACATCATCACCCTCCTTAACCCGGTTGTCAAAAGCGCGTTTTTTACCTTACCCACTACAGGATAAATCCTGCTGGTAACGGATTCCAAATCATTGAAAAGACTTTCCGGGCCTAATGGAGAGCCTTTTTTGGATAACTCGGAAAGGATTATTTTAACATCAGGTATTTGCCTTGTCAACCTGGAAATACCCTTATTTAAAGGTTCCCGGCGGCTTTTCCCGGACATGTAAAGGTCGAATTTACGATAAATTAAAGGGGTAGAAACATGAATTCCCGGATAAACCAAGATAAACCATAACTTAACGTTATGCAAAGAGGAGAGGGGCTTTATTTTATCGCCGCGTCCGCTGCCTAAGGCGAATTTAGTATCATAAATAAAGAAAGGCACGTCGCTGCCGAGCTTCGATGCCAATGCAGCCAATCTCGGCCTGCCAAGGCGCAGGCGCCACAACCGATTCAACCCCACAAGCACTCCGGCGGCGTCAGAAGAACCGCCGCCGAGCCCGGCACCCACGGGAATCTTTTTGTCGATCTCTATATCCAATCCGCGTTTTAACTTACATTCCTGCCTTAACAAATCGGCGGCGCGGTAACAAAGGTTAGTTTCATCCTTGGGGACATGCGGGCTGGCGCATTTAATCGTGATCCGTCCGTCTTCGCGGTTTTTCAAGACAATCCTGTCGGAAAGATCGATGCGGGCGAACAGAGTGGCGAGGTTATGGAAATTATCCTTGCGCTTACCCAGGACGCGCAGATACAGGTTTACCTTGGCAAAAGATTTGACGACCAGCGTCTTGTAACGAAAACTCATGCTTTACGCTAAAACCTTAGGAGATATTTGATAAAACCGCTTCTTCTATATCCAGGCTGGTAAGGTTGTATTCTTTCAGAAGATCCAAAGGTTCGCCGGACTGGCCAAAGCGGTTACGGATGCCGAGACGGATTATTTTCTTGGGGCAACGTTCCGAGACTACTTGATCAATACTGGAAGCCAGCCCTCCGAATACATTGTGTTCCTCGCAAACAACGAAGAACTTTGTTTCTTCGGCGGCCTTAAGGATAACTTCCTTGTCCAGCGGGCAAATAGTATGCATGTTTATCAGGCGGACCTTGACCCCTTTTTGCGCCAGGTTCTTCGCCGCGCAGAGGGCCTCGGAAACCATCACCCCGCAGGCAAAAATAGCGGCGTCGGCGCCGTCTGATATTACCTGGGCCTTGCCGAATTCAAACTTGCCCTTACCCTCGATAGTCGCGACTTTGGCGCGCCCCAGGCGGATGTAAAAAGGCCCGGGGACATTCGCCGCCTCGGAGATCGCCTCCGCGGTTTGCGGGCCGTCGCAAGGAACGATAATGTTCATCCCGGGAAGCACGCGCATCAAAGCAATATCTTCCAGGGCCTGGTGGCTTGCCCCGTCCGGCCCGACAGTAATGCCGGCATGTGTAGCGACGATCTTTACATTGAAATTATTATAGCCTATGGAAACCCTTATCTGGTCCCAGGCGCGCCCGGCGGCAAAAACAGCGAAGGTGGAAAGAAAAACCGTCTTTCCGCAGCTGGCAAGCCCCGCGGCAGCGGCCATCATATTCTGTTCCGCCACTCCAAAATTAAAAAACCTCTCCGGGAACTGTTTGGCGAAAAGGCTGGTGCGGGTCGAACTGGAAAGGTCGGCATCCAGGACCACGATATCCTTGTTCAGCGCTCCGAGCTTCACCAATTCCTGCCCGTAAACATCCCTCTGATAAAATTGCTCTGCCATTTTACGATAATTCCTTTAATGCCTTTTGCGCCTCCTCCGGAGTAGGGGCCTTACCGTGGAAACTAATGACGCCTTCCATGAAAGAAACTCCCTTGCCCTTTATGGTATGAGCGATGATCATCGTCGGCTTGGACTTCATCTTTTCCGCCGAATCATAAGCCGATAAAATTTGCCGCATATCATGGCCGTCAATCTCTATCACGTTCCAGCCAAAAGCCTGCCATTTCGCGGCTACCGGCTCCAGCCCCATTATATCCTCGCATCTGCCGTCTATCTGGCAACCGTTATAATCCAGGATGGCGCAAAGGTTATCGCAGGAAAAATGGGCAGCGGCCATAGCCGCCTCCCAGACATTGCCCTCTTGTGTTTCCCCGTCTCCCAGCAGGACATAAACCCTGTAATCTTTTTTATCCAGCCTAGCGGCCAGGCTCATGCCTAAACCCACGGACAACCCCTGGCCAAGGGAACCGGAGGCCGACTCCACGCCCGGGGTAACCCGGGCAGGGTGCCCCTGAAGAATGGAGCCCATCGTGCGCAAAGTCATCAGTTCTTCTTCCGGGAAAAATCCCGACTGGGCCAATACCGCGTACCAAAGAGGACAGCAATGCCCTTTGGACATATGGAAACGGTCTCTATCCGGCCATCGCGGGTTGGCGGGATCAAAACGCAGGATATTGGAATAGAGCGCGACGACCAGGTCGGTTGCCGAAAGGCTCCCCCCGGGATGGCCGGAACCGGCCTTGGCGAGCATCTGGATAATCAGCCGCCTGGTTTGTTTCGCCCTAACCTCCAACTCCTCTATTGAAAGTTTTTTATTTTTTCCCATTGATATTGCCGACTGATCCGGACAGTTTATTCTTAACCTGCTCCTGCGAAGGGTCCATCTTCAGCGACTTCTCCCAGTTGGCCCTGGCGCCTTCCGGGTTACCCAACTTCATAAACACATCTCCCAGATGATCATATATGACCGGGTCGCTTAAAAGTGAAGAGGCCTTTTCCAACTGCCGCAATGCCTCTTTGAATTTCCCTTTTCTGAAATAAAACCAGCCCAGGCTGTCGATATACGCCCCGTTATCCGGCTGAAGGCCCAACGCCTTTTTAATCAGACGGCCGGCTTGGTCGATATTCCTGTTCTGCTCCAGGTAAGAATACCCCAGAAAATTAAGGGCTTCGTGATAATCCGGTTTTATCTTGATCGCGGCCTTGATCTCTTTTTCCGAGGCAGGCAGATCTCCCAAATCGTAATAAATATTGCCCAGGTAAAAATGCGCCTGTTCATCTCCGGAGGAGAGGCCGGTGACAATCTTGAATACCCCCTCCGCCTCTTTCAATTTCCCCTGCTGGAGGTAAACCGCGCCGAGGCTTTTGTAGATGTCGGTATTTTCCGGCTCCAGCCTCGAGGCATTCTTGAGCGCCAGCTCATACTCCCGGTTAGCCATCTCTTCATTGGACTGCATGGTATAAACCAAAGCAAGCATGGCATGCGGTTCTACCGCATCAGGGTCAAGCTCGGCAGCGCGTTTTAGTTCCTCCAGTGCCGGGGGGATGTCGTTCTTTTTAATCAATGCCGCGGCCAGGTTTAAATGCAGCAGGGAACTTTGCGGGTCATCCTGCAGGGCTTTGCGGTATTCAGGAATAGCTTTATCAATATCCCCGAGATCGTCATAATAAAAAGCCGCGATATAGTGGCTTAAACCGCGGGGGATTTCCTTATCCGCGTCCGCGGCCATAGCCCGGCTGAATGCGGCAGCCATGGCCAGCGAAAGGCAAAAACAGGCTACGCTTTTAAAATATCCCGACTTCAAAGATATCCTTTTAAGAAAACCGGTTTAACCCCAGGCCCTCTTCTTCAAATGACGAAGACGGCGGCGCATCTTTTTACGCTTATGGGTTTTAATCTTTTGTCTTTTTCTCTTCTTCCCGCAAGGCATAACGTATTCTCCTGTCTATAATTATAAAATGACCTTATTCAAAGGATACTCGATAATCCCCTGGGCCCCGGCCTGTTTTAAACCCGGGATAAGCACGCGCACAACTTTCTCGTCGATGATCGTCTCAATGGCAAACCAGCCGTCATCGCTCAAACCGGAAATCGTCGGCTTCTTTAAAGCCGGGAGCTTGCCGAGCACGGACTTCAGATGCTCTCTCTTGACATTCATCTTCAGGCCGACCTTGCCTTCGGCGGCGATCGCCCCCTGCAGGAGCAGGGCGAGCTCTTCCATCTTCGCCTTCTTCCAGGCGTCTTTATAAGAACTCTTGTTGGCGATCAACTGGGTGGTGGATTCGCAGAGCGTGGCGATCTCAACAAGCTTGTTCGCCCTCAAGGAACTCCCGGTTTCGGTCAGCTCCACTATCGCATCGACCAGGCCCCCGCTGACCTTGACCTCGGTCGCCCCCCAGCTGAATTCTACCTCCACCTTGACCTTGTTCTTCTTGAAATATCCCCGGGTAACGTTCACCAACTCGGTAGCCACACGTTTACCGGAAAGGTCTTTGACGCTTTTTATCCCGGAGCCTTCCGGTACCGCCAGGACCCACCTGACCTTGTTCAGGCTCTGTTTGGCGTAAGTCAAGTCCGTCACCCTGATAACGTCGGAATCGTTCTCCAGTATCCAGTCATTTCCGGTGATCCCGCAGTCAAGCGCGCCGTCTTGCACATAACGCGACATCTCCTGTGCGCGCAGCAAAACCGCCCGGATCTGGGGATCGTCGAGCGACGGGAAATACGAACGCGAACTGGAAAGGCTGACGTTAAAACCCGCCTTATTCAGCATCTTAAAGGTAGCTTCCTGAAGACTGCCCTTGGGCAGGCCTAATTTCAATATTTTATCTTTCATAAACGTTATTCCCCCTGGCAAGAAACTTGCGGAGACCTATTATATCCGCATATTCATAAATTGTAAAGTAAATATTATCAGGCCAGGTGTATCTCTATGGAATTGAGTTTATGGGCGGGTAAACCAAGGAGCACTTCTCTGCTGAAAACCAGGTACTCGTTGCTGCCTATTGGCAGTTCTTTCGCATTAAGCGCTGCCCTGACGATCTTATACCGGCCGCAAGCAAGCCTCTTTGGGTTCAGAAACTTTACCTGTATCCTCCTGCCGGCAAAATTGCGCTCTACCGAAGCACAAGAACGGCTGTCGAAATGCTCCGCTTCCAGTTTCGGCTCGACCATCAGGTCGCCGTTTACACCCCTGACCCCGAAGACCCGGGTAAGCATGGTTAACATAAACCAGCTGGCTGAACCGGTAAGGTAGGGATACATCCCCCTGCCTTCGAGGTTGAAATATTCCGGCAGGCACGGATAGATTTTACTCCTGCGCTTATCCATGGACATCTTGTAAAGGGAGTTTAAAACCTCCCAGGCCTGGCGGCAATACCCCTGCTTGTAAAGAGCGTAACTGAACATTACCGCCATATGGCTGAAAACCGCCCCGTTTTCTTTATCGCCGTAAGAAAAAGAGAAGGCCCGGCCCAGATGAAGCTGATCCAGTTTAAAATCGGTGTTCAGCCGCAGGCCGCCGCTATCTTTATCCGCCAGATATTTATTCACGCTTCGCAATATCCGCCTCATCTGCCGGGGCCCGGGTAGGCCCGCCATCACGGCAAAGGTCTGGGCGGTCAAGGTCATCCGCAGGCAGCCGCCCTTCTTCCCTTCCACGCGCTCCCCGCGGTTGTCGTAATAACCGTTAAAGAAACCTTCTTTAAGATACTCCCTGGAACGTATATGGTTTTTCATCCAGGCGGATTTGTCTTCCAGCCAAGAGGCCAGCTGGCGGCAGTCAAAAACAACTTTCCTGCCTGAGAGGCATGGAGAAACAGCCGAAAAATATTTATCCAGTATCCCGCGCTTGGCGGAAACGCTATCATAATCAAAAGGGGCCAGGAGTATCTTGAATTCTTCCGCCAGCTCTATATCCTTTTTGCCGGCCTTAACCAGCAGGCAGGCCAGCGTATCCAGGTTCTCGGCGTACATCGCGCTGAAAGCCACACTCTCGCCGTTGACAGAGGCCATATCCAGCCCGTCGTTCCAGTCGGCGCCTTCCAGGCGGACATGATTATGCCTGCCGACGTTAAAAAATTGCACGAGATTCTGCACGAGCAGATGTTCGAAAACCGTAGCCGAATAAATCTTGCCATGCCTGGTTTTAAGTTTATTACCGTAAGCGGGAGTCCAGCCGGAATCGATACCCGCGGCGCGTTTTATCTGATGATTATAAAAATAATCCGCGTTCTCGAACAATATCCCCGAATCCCCTGTTTCGTTTATGTACAAGTCCAGAGTCAGCAGCGGCCAGACACCGTGGTCCATCCACACCCTGCTGATATTGTCCCGGTCGGCGATGAACTCGCCGGGCGCCTTGCCGATGATCGTGGCGTTGGAGCCGTCGATCTTGACCCCGCGGAAATTATTAATCAGCAGTGGCCTGACCTTTTCCGGTTCGCTCAAGATAAGGCCCAGGCAATCCTGCCAAAGGTCGCGCCAGCCGCGCCCTCCCTTGCCGTAATCATGATCCGGCAGGAAAGAACATCCGTATATCTTCCTTAACGCCGGCTGTATATTCACCCAGCGCAGCCAGTTGTCGAAATCGCCGCTTCGCGTGGATATGTCAATCCCGCGGCTTAAACCGCTCCAATAAACCCTGGTCTGCCGCAGGCTGGCGGAAACTTTATCCGGGCTGTTAAACCTGGCAACCAATCTATTGATCCTCCCGGCGTCTTCGGTTATCCCCATAACCAGCGTATAGACCTTTGTCTGGGCCGGGGCGAGAGAAACTTTCCTGAAACTCAATCCGCCCATGACCTCTTTACCCTGGATATTGGCCGGACGGGGAACCGTCTTCCCGAATACGGCCTGCGGCTCCTCCAGGTCACCGGAATCCCCGCAGAAACATTCCTGGGTAGGATAGATCCTCTGCGGCGGGGACATCTTTTCGTCCCAACCCAAAACAAAATAGCTATCGCGGTTCGGATGATGCCCGGCCTCATCGAACGACAGGGTGGGCCTGGCAATCACTCCGAATTTATGCAGGAAAACCCTCTGCAGAAGGCTGGTAACATGGCGATGGTCGCGTATATTGTTCGCCCCCCGGTTATACATGGGGATAGCCGCGGTGGGAGTAAAATTGACCCGCCTGCCGGAAATATTGGTAAGGCTGACCTGCATTATTTCAAGCGGTTCGCCTGTAGAAGGGACAAAAGAAACGATCTCCGCCTTAAGGCCGATTTTCCTGTTCCGGCGGGTTAGCTTCTGCCAAAGCAGGCCTGCCTCCAGGCTGAATTCATCGTAAGAGGCCAGGGCGGAGTTCCTGGAAACCCCGGTAGCCGACCAGGCTGACCCGGCGCCGGTAGAAACCCAGAAGTTCCGCGAAGAACGCAGGTTGGATAAATCGATACGCGAGACAGGGCTCATCAGGAAAGAATCCTGCCCCTTTTTGATATCACCGTGCAGGTCCGGGCTGACACAGGACATTATGCTCTCATTGCACAGAGGCAAATACAGGCTTTTTATTTTGGCCGCGCCTGTTGAAAAGAATGTCCCCGAGTTATCCGTGAAACTCCAAAGTTCTTTCATAAAAGATATGGGAGATAAAATAACATAAAGTGGTTTTCCGGGCAGCGGTCAACGCGGAATAAGCGTATAGATTATCGCCGCCGGAGGCGCCAGGATAAGAAGCAGCCCCATGATCCTGGTATTGCGCATCTCCTTGGGCATGGAGATCGGCTGGATACGCCAATTGATCAACTCGTAAAACTTTATCTGGAACGCAATTACCGATGCGGGCCTTAAAAACATTATCAGCCCGGCGGCCAAAGCCGACAAATAAACCAGCGCTCCGGCTGGACAAAAGGCTGCCGGCATACGCACGTCTATTCAGTCCTCTCTCTGTTCATGTTCAAAGAAACCCTTATATACGTTATCAGGTAATCTGTTATCTCCGGAGGCAAATCCACGAATTCCACACCCACTTCGTATTCCTCGCCGTAAGACATATCCTTGATCCACATGCACTGGACCAGCGCCTCGAAACTGAAAAGGGTGCGGGGGAACGAAAGCCTTATTTTCAAACGCGAACCCTTGGGAATAAATTCATGGGTGAAGAACCTGATCCCGCCCTGGCTGATATCCTTCGTAAGGTATTGTTTTATCGATTCGGCGGGCAGAATCTCATAAGATAATTGCACGCCCTCGGGGACCCTGGCATATCTTCTGCGTTCTTGCATCATTACCCCCTCTTGGGAAAATAGTTGACCGCTGTACCGAAAATCCATCGGCCGGTAATGAATATTATCCGACTTTTCAGGCCCAAGTCAACTTTTTTGTAAATGCCCGCTCTTAAGGGCCGGCGAAAAACATCTCCCTGGACAATTCACGCCTCTTAACTACATCTTGGTTTGGGCCTTCTTTCTTCAGGAAAATAATGAAGCGCTCGTCGACATACACCGGGGCCCATAACGGGTCCAGGAGGCGCCTGAGAATGAACCCCTGGCCGCGCGGGGTACCCACGTGGGGGGAAAAGAATATGGCGTTGAAGTTATAAACCTTGTCCAGCGCACGCCATTGCCCCTCGTCTTCCTGGCAGGCGATATACATTTGCTTGAATCCGGCGGGATAAGCCTCGGGACGGTTGTCGATGAAAACCCTTTGCCCGGGATACAAATAATAAATCAGGTAGCCGCCGGTATCGAAATTATTGAAAACCGGGCCATGTATTTTTTCATTCCGCCATAAACCAGCCGCATCCTCCATGCCATCTTCCAGGCCGATACCAAAAGTCTTCCTGTCCGGCCAGAACTGCGGCTTTGCCAGAAATAAGGAGAAAGAAATCAGGATAACCGACAAAAATACGAGAAGGCGGCCTAAAAGGCCGGGGGTATCTTTCTTAAATACGCCGCGCAGATTAATTGCCGTTATAGGCAGGGCGAAATAGGCGAATATCGTAAAATTGCGCGCGGCGGAAGAGGCCATAAACAAAAAAAACGCCCCCAGCGTAAGATTTACGAAAGGAAATTCCCTTTTACCTTTTAACGCCTCCAGTAACGCCGGGGCCCAGCTTAATAAGAAAATGACAAGGGCCACGGAGAAATAAAACAACGGGGGGAAATCGAATCCTGCGGAGGCGCAGCGGACCAGTTGGGAAAAAGACTGCAAGTCCAGGGTATCTATGCCGAAATTCCCCATTATCATAAAAGGATAAAGAGCGCCTTTTATGAAAGCCGGATTCAACAGAGTAGCCGCCAGGGAGGCGGCGAAAACTGCGGATATCTGTTTGAGCTCATGCCGGAGCGGAGTCTCTCTATAGGCGCGGTCCCGGATCAGGCATTCGGCGAAGAATACGGCTATAAGTATTATCCCGGTAAAAAAATAGATGTGCAGATTAACCCACAGCGCTTCCAGGAAAGGCAAGATATAAATCAATCGGCTTCCTATCCTTTTATCGCGCCAGTTATAAAGAATCCAGAAGAAAACACCCAGGAAAAAATAGCTAAATGCTTCCGGGCGCACGTGGAACCTGCCTGCCATTGCCGGTATGACGAAAGCGGCGGTTAAAGAAGCTGTCTCGAAACTTGAATATTTCCAGGCTATGTGAAAGAACAAAAAGAATGTGGCCATGCTCAACAAGAGAAAGAAAACAGACAGGCCGCTGAAACCGGAGAACGCCTTTACCAGGTAAAAGACCGCGCCGCTGGCCCAATGGTGGTTCACGAACGGGTAATCCGGGCAGGTATAAGAATAAAGATTCATCTGCGGGATACGGAAATCCCGGACAAATAACTCCCCGTTTTTCAGATGCCTGCCCAAATCGGTAACCGCTAAATCGATTTTCCTGGTAACGGGGAAAGCGTAAGTATACAAGAGGAACAGCAGGATAAGAAAACGGACAAGGTTTTTTGATGATTTCATATCAACAAAAACGCGGGAATCCCAGAAAACGGATCCCGCGTTGGCGATGAATGGTTGCGGGGGCCCGATTTGAACGGACGACCTCAAGGTTATGAGCCTTGCGAGCTACCAGGCTGCTCCACCCCGCGAAATTGAGCACCATAATCTATTATCTAACGAAATCCTTGGCGGTCCCTGCCAAGGATGAAAACACGATATCTTTTGTCCAACGAATTAAATTACCACAAACGGTTTTCCTGCTTCTTATCCGAGAAGATTTTTACCGGAATCTCGCCTTTCCTTACCACTCCCATCTTGTCCCGGGCTATCTTCTCCTGATAAACCGGGTCATTTTCTATGCGCTTAAGTTCCTGCTGCAAGGAATAATTTTCCGCGGCCATCTTGCGGAAATTCTCTTCCAGCTGGCGGTTCTTGGCCCTTAAAGACTGCAGCTTCACATAACCCGGCAGGAATAAGATCAAGAGCAGCACCGCGAACCCAAAAAGCCAAAAGGCCTTTCTTAACATAAGGAATATCTACCTTTTCCAGGACTTCCCTGCGTAGACGGCCTTCTTCCCCAGCTCTTCCTCGATCCTCAAAAGTTCGTTATATTTGCAAATCCTGTCTGTGCGGGATAAAGAACCGGTTTTGATCTGCCCCACTCCGCTGGACACCGCCAGGTGCGCGATAGTAGTATCTTCTGTCTCTCCCGAACGGTGTGAGATTATCGCGTTATATCTGTTCTTCTTGGCTATGGCGATAGCCTCGAGCGTCTCCGAAAGCGAACCGATCTGGTTGACTTTAATCAGTATAGCATTGCCGATCTTTTCCGCAATCCCTTTCTTGAATATTTTCGGGTTGGTCACGAAAATATCGTCACCCACCAGCTGGACCCTGCCGCCCAGCTTCGCGGTCATCCTGGCCCAGCCGCTCCAGTCGTGCTCGGAGAGGCCGTCCTCAATGGAAAGAACGGGATAACGGGAAAGCCAGCTTTCGTATATCGCTATCAGCTCATCCGAAGTTTTCTGGGTACCCTCGAAATTATACTTTCCATCCTTACAGAATGAACTGGCCGCGCAGTCTAAGGCCAGAGAAACATCTT
This sequence comes from uncultured Planctomycetales bacterium, assembly GCA_964572435.1. Lineage (GTDB taxonomy): Bacteria > Omnitrophota > Gorgyraeia > Gygaellales > Profunditerraquicolaceae > UBA6249. The sequence continues at coordinate 17,398 of CAZNGC010000006.1, forward strand.
TGCCGGGGGCGTAACCGGCCTTTTCGATGGCCTGGATGATCAACCCCAGCGCCTCTTCGTTGGAATTAAGGCTGGGGGCAAACCCTCCTTCGTCTCCCACGGAAGTGGAGAGTTTCTTGGATTTCAGGATAGCTTTCAGGTTATGGAATACCTCGTCCGCCGCGCGTAAAGCCTCGGAAAAAGTGGCGGCGCCCTGCGGCATAATCATAAACTCCTGGATATCCAGGTTGTTGTCGGCATGCATGCCGCCGTTCAAGATATTCATCAATGGCACAGGCAGGATATTCGCCTTCGGCCCGCCCAAAAACTTATAGAGCGGCTGTTTCTTGGCAAGCGCGGCCGCCTTGGCCACTGCCATGGAAACTCCGAGGATGGCATTGGCGCCGAGATTGGACTTGAACTCCGAACCGTCAAGTTTAATTAAAAGCTTATCGATCTTTCCGAAATCCGCGGCCTTACCGCTGAGAGCGGAATTGATCCGGGTATTGACATTCTCTACCGCTTTCAATACCCCCTTGCCCAAATACCTGGATTTATCCCCGTCCCTAAGCTCCAGTGCCTCGTTATCGCCGGTAGATGCCCCGGAAGGGACAGCCGCCCGGCCCAATATGCCGTTTGTCAGGACGCAATCTACTTCTACCGTCGGGTTGCCGCGGGAATCCAGTATCTCGCGGGCAAAAACTTTCTTTATCTTTGCCATTTCCGTTTCTCCCTTTTCTAAAGATGATTTCTGAATAACCCCTTAATTATACACGCAAAAAATACCAAGTCAAGGGAAGAAAAGGTTTGACTTGAGATTGAGGATATGTTATTTTCTATATGTTGAAACACGCTCCGTAATAAAGGCGGGAGAAGAAATGAACTGGAAAAAGATCAGGTTTTACATAAAACTGCATTGGATTAAGGCGCTGCTCACCATCATCTTGAGCGCCCTGGCCGTATCCCTGGTCTTTCTCGTGATCACCGGGCTACGCGCCTGGAACGAATCGGAATCCTACCTCAGGCAATCCCAACTGGCAATGATCCCCTTGCAGCTATACCTGCAGATCATCATGGCCCTTATCTTCGGTTTCGTATACACATACCTGATGTACTGGCTTTATTTTAAACGCGGGGCTTCGTCATTCTCGCAGACCAGCAAGAAATCCGTCGCCGGAGAAGAACTGGGGATCACCTGGGACGACGTCATCGGAATGGACGAAGCCAAACAAGAGGCCCTGGAAATAGTCAAATTGATCACCGACCGGGCAAGCCTGCAGCGTATCGGAGGAAAAATCCTCAAAGGGATCTTGATGCTCGGCCCTCCGGGATGCGGGAAGACTTATCTGGCCAAAGCTATCGCCACCGAAACAAAACTCCCGTTCATCTCCATGTCCGGTTCGGAATTCGTGGAAATGTTCGTGGGGGTCGGCGCCGGGCGCGTACGTTCGCTTTTCAAACGTGCCCAGCAGCTGGCCGAACTGGAAGGCGGCTGTATAATTTTCATCGACGAAATCGACGCGGTAGGCGCGCAGCGCTCCATGGAACGCGGATTCGGCGGCACAACGGAACATAACACCACGCTCAATCAGTTGCTGGTGGAAATGGACGGACTGAAAGACAAAGACTACAATATCGTCTTAATCGGAGCGACCAACGCGCCGGAAGGCTACCTCGACCCTGCCCTGCTAAGGCCGGGAAGGTTCGACCGTAAGATAATCGTGGACAAACCCAACCTTGATGACCGGCAAAAACTTTTCTCTTATTATCTTAAAAAAGTCAAGTACGATCCGGCGGACGTTAAGATGGACCGGCTGGCGCGCATTACAGTAGGCCAGAGCCCGGCGGATATCGCCAATATAGTGCGCGAAGCGGCATTGATCACCGTGCGCAACCAAAACTCGCTGATCTCGATGAAAGAAATCGACGAGGCCAGAGAGAGGATCGCCCTGGGCATAAAACGCAGGATCAGGTTAAGCGAAAAGGAAAAGTGGCAGATCGCCTACCATGAAAGCGGCCACGCCATCGTAACTTACCTGCTCGCCCCGACCAAGGATGTCTTCAAGATAACCATTACGCCGCGCGGCCCGACCGGGGGCGCGACCTGGATACCGGAACGCGAAGATACGTTCATCGAGGATTCAAACGAACTGCTTAGCAAAATCAAGATCAGCCTGGGCTCATATGCCGCGGAAAAGATTAAATACAACGCGACGACTTCCGGCGTATACGGAGATTTCTCCACCGCCATGCACCACGCCCATAACATGGTCTGGGTATGCGGTATGGGCAAAAGCGGGCTCCTGGGAAACTGGGAAATCCCCAGGGACTTATCCGAAAGCACCAAGGCAAAGCTCGACGCGGATGTGCAGGAAATATTGAATGCCTGCCTTAGCGAAGTGATCAACCTTCTCAAAAAAGAAGAACCTCTTATGGACCGGCTGGCCAAAGAACTGGTAGCAAAAGGCGAACTCAATTATGACGAAATCGAAAAAATCTTCAAAGAATTTGGCAAAAACCGTCCTTAAACTAATACCCCTTATCCTGTTCTTATCCGCCTGCAGCTCTTCTACCACCCCGTCATTCCTGAAAGAAAACATCCCCAAAGCGGTGAAAGATATCTGCAAGAAAGAATACCAGCTGGATATCGTGACTAACCTTACCGGCCGCACTTTCTGGGTATACCTGCCCCTGGAGAACATCGTCACAAAACCGCAAAAACCGGAGAAGTACATGGAAAGGTTCCTGGTGGAAGACCGCAAGAACCAGCTTAACGAAAGGGTCTTGAGGGTCAATTACCTGGTTAAGCCCGTGCCCGAGACGGAGAAACAGCAGGATATGGCGCTTGACAAGACGGTAAACACGAAAATATTCAACGTTCTGCAGGTCATCCGCAGGGTGCTTTTCAGCATGGACAACCGGCAGGCAGAAGAAAACCCGGTTTTCTTCTGCATCGTCACCGCGGACGTTGCCAACGGATTCGAGTTGAAACAAACCTTCCACCTGATGGACTTAAAGAAGATATCTTACGGATTCATCTCCCAGACCGAATACCAGCACCGCATAGTCCAGGACACGGAAGTCTCCCCCCAGATCATCGGCGACCGGGAAGGCAAACACCTGCTTTACCACGACATAACATTGGAGGATTTTCTGACCGGGCAAATCCAGGGGCGCATAAGGATGAAATTCCAGAAGCCCGAAGTGGAAAAAGGCGCGGATATCGACCGGGAGGTCGCTAAGATCGTCTCTCTTACCCTGAATACCTACGCGTTCAAGGATTTTTCCCTGGTAGAGATGACCAACCTGGCTACCGGGGCAAAGACCATCCTTAACCAGACAGCCATACTCTCCGGGCCGAAAGAATAAGAAAACCGGCTATTTGAGTTTCCTCGCCTTGCCTTCACAGAACAACTTAATCACCTGCGGATAAAGCCTGTGTTCCAAATTATGTATCCTCTTCTCCAGGCAGGCAAGGCTTTCCCTCTTCTTTATCGCTATCTTTTCCTGCAGAATGACCGGGCCGTGGTCCATTTTCGCGTCGACGAAATGCACGGTCACGCCGGTAAAAGCAACTTTTTTCTCGAAAGCGTCCTTTATGGCATGGGCGCCTTTGAAATCGGGGAGCAGCGAAGGATGGATATTCAGGATACGGCCGCGGTATTCCCTGACAAATGACGGGCTGAGCATGCGCATGAACCCGGCCAGGGCAATCAAATCTATCTTGTAATATTTCAGCCTCTGGATTATTGCCGACTCGAAACTCCGGCGGCAGGGAAAATCTTTGCGGCTTACCAGGATAATGGGAATTTTGGCTTTTTGCGCGCGCCTGACGACGAAGGCTTGCGGATTGTCGCAAACCAGGATAAGCGAACCGGCTTTTATCCTGCCACCCTTTACCTCTTTGACAATCGCCGAGAAATTGCTCCCGTTGCCGGAAGCGAATATGGCCAGGTTCATCCCCTCACCTTGATCGCCTTGGTAGGGCAAATCTTGACGCACTCCCCGCAGGAAGTGCACTTATGATAATCGATCTCCGCCAAATTATCCAGCACATGGATCGCGTCGAATTTGCAGGCCTTCTCGCATAGCTTGCATCCGATACAGCCCACCGGGCAAACCGCCTTGACATCCTTGCCGGAATCATGTGAAGAGCATCCGACATACACGCCGTGGGATATCGATACAAGCGAGAATAATTTCTTAGGGCATGCCAGTACGCACTTGTTGCAGGCGCGGCATTTATCCTTGTCTACTACCGGCAGGCCATCATCAGACATACTGATCGCTCCAAACGGACAGGCCTTCTGGCAGGTGCCAAACCCCAGGCAGCCGAAAACACAGGACTTCTGCCCTCCAAGAACTAAATTGGCGCTGACACAGTCATTGACACCGTCATATATATATTTATCTTTAACCTTGGAGCCGCCGGCACAGTGCAAAACAGCTACCTTCCTGGATTGTTTTTCAAGCTTAAGCCCCATCAGGCCGGCAATCTTTTCCTTCACCTCGTCGCTGCAGACCCGGCAGGCATCCGGAGAGCTCTTGCCTCCGAGAAGGTTCTCGGCAAATCCGAAACATCCGGGGTTGCCGCAGGCGCCGCAGTTGGACCCCGGCAGAAGATGGTGCAATTCTTCCAGCTTTGGATCTACCTGGACAGCCAGCTTCCTGGAAGCCACAGCCAGGCCTATCCCGAAAAGAAGGCCTAAAAACCCCAAAACTAATACAGCGCTGATTATCTCCATCAGAATTTAAACCCGCTAAAACCCATAAAACTCAAACTTAATACCGCCGCGATAATAAAAGCCAGCGGAAAATCCTTCAAAGGCTTGGGTACATTGCATAACTCAAGCCTCTCCCTTATACCGGACATCAGCAACATGGCCAATGTATAACCTAAACCCACGCAAACACCCTGGAATCCGGAATAATAAAAACTTCCCGCTACCTGCCTGCCGTTTACGAAAAACATATCGATATTCAACACCGCCACCCCCAATACCGCGCAATTGACGGTAATCAAAGGCAGGTAAATCCCGAATGCCCGGTACATCTGGGGGCTAAACTTCCTGATCGCCATCTCCACCAGCTGCACGGATGTAGCGATAACCAGGATAAAAGAAATTGTGCGCAGATAAGTCAGGCCGAACGGCAAGAGCAGGAAGCGGTAAACAAACCAGGTGATCGCCGAAGACATTACAATCACGAACATAACCGCCCCGCTCATCGCCAAGGCCGGCTTTGTCTCTTTGGAAATAGCGATAAAAGAACATAGCCCCAGGAAGCGCGAAAGGATTACGTTATAGATGAATACCGCGGAAATAAATATGGTCAGCAATTCCTGAAGATTCATATCTTTCTGCCTTTTACGAAATTAAAGAAACCCAGCAATAAACCGATTACCAGCAAGGCGCCAGAGGGCATACCGAAAACGAAAACCGGCTGGAAACCTTTAAATAAAGTATGCCCCATAATCTGCCCTGACCCCAGGAATTCCCTTATCCCGGAGATAAGTATCAATGCCAGGGTAAAACCAACCCCCATGCCCAGGCCGTCAAAGAATGAACGGGCCAGGTTATTCTTACAGGCAAACGCCTCGGCGCGGCCCAGGACCATACAATTAACCACGATCAGGGGGACATAACTACCCAGGGAACGGTTCAGCGCCGGGCTGTACGCCTTCATGCAGAGTTCGGCTATAGTGACAAAGGTAGCGATAATTACGATATAACAGGGAATACGGATCCTCTCGGGGATGAAATCCCTGATCAGCGAGACAATCATACTGGAGCCAAGGAGCACAAAAGTAGCGGCGATACCCATGCCGATGCCGTTGGCCACGCTTACCGAAACCGCCAGCGTGGGGCATAACCCGAGCACCAAAACAAATGTTGGGTTTTCCCTGATTATCCCTTTCGCAAATTCTCTGATTAAACTTTTCATTTAGATCCGTAAATCCTGCTTTTGGTATAACGGTCGATAAACGGGGTGGCCGCGTTCATCATTAATATAGCGTAGGAGGCGCCTTCAGGGTATCCTCCCCAGAGCCGGATAACCGCGGTGAGCAGCCCGCAGCCAAACCCGAAAATAATCTGCCCCTTAACCGTCAAAGGAGTGGCTACATAATCTGTAGCCATGAAAAAAGCGCCCAAGACCAGGCCTCCGCTCAATATATGGAATAGCCAATCACCGTGAAATAACTGTTTAGCCCCGAATATATAGGTAAAGACGGCAGTGGTAAATATATAGACCGCGGGGATCTGCCATGAGATATACCCTTTATACAACAGAATCGCTGCCCCGATCAATAAAGCCAGTATGCAGACCTCGCCGATACAGCCGCCGTGTTTACCCAAGAACAAGTCCAGATAAGACAAATGTTCGATAACCTTGCCTTCTTTAAGCGCGGCTAATGGAGTTGCCGAAGTTACCGCGTCATAACCGAA